>CALWMT010000166.1 GCA_944382045.1 uncultured Enterocloster sp.
AGTATGACATCGACGCGGTAACCGGTGTCGTCATTGAGGAAAAGGTGCTCACTCCGGCTTCTGAGGCAGAATCCACCACTGCCCAGGCAGGTACAGCTGCGCCGGACGCCCAGACCCAATCTGCTTTAAGCGGCACCCCCGCATCAGAGAATCCCTCCGCCGCTGCCTCCGCAGTGAATGAGGATTCCGCCCTGTCCATCGCCTTAGAGCACGCAGGCGTCACCAGAGAGCAGCTGGTCCACTCCCGCGTGAAGCCGGACCGGGATGACGGCCTCATGATTTTCGAGGTGGAATTCATCACCACGGACGGCGTGGAATACGACTATGACATCAGCCAGGCAGACGGAACCATTTTGAGCTTTAATCAGGAAGCGCACGTTCCCTACAATCCCGCCGCAGGCACAGAGGGCCTTATAAGCGAGGACCAGGCCCGGCAGGCTGTCATTGACCGGGTGCCCGGCGCATCCGCAGAGAATGTGGCGGTCTTCCTGGACGAGGACGACGGCCGCCTGGAGTACGAGGGCCATCTGGCATACGACAACATGCTTTACGAATTTACCATCGACGCCTACAGCGGCGCTGTCATCGAGTGGGAGGCGGAGATTCAGCGGCTGCATAGATAACACCCCGGATAGGCCCGGCTTATCACAAGGTCATCTTGCTTTCCATCTTCCGGAGCTCCTTAAAGCATAGGACTGCGCAGAGGATAAAGCCCAGAGCATCTGCGGCCGGGCCTGCCCGCTTTCTGCTGCTTTCCATCTGTCAGCTGCTGCGTCTATCTGTTTGTCATACGTCTCAGTGATGCCCGCAGGACCCATGGCCCTCCCCATGGCCGCCGCAGTGGCCTTCCCCGTGATGGCCTTCCCCATGGCAGCTGCCGTGGCCTTCCCCGTGGTGTCCCTCGCCGTGGTGGCTGCACTCCGCATCCGGGTCAAAGGTGAGCTTCCCCTCCGCCAGGGCCTGGGCCGCCTGATCCGCGTCCCCGGCCACTCCGCCGTACAGATGGATGCCGGCCTCGGCCAGTGCCTGGCGCGCGCCTCCTCCGATGCCGCCGCAGATCAGGTCTGTCACCTGGTGCTCCTTCAGAAATCCCGCCAGCGCCCCGTGGCCCTGCCCCATGGTGTCCACCACCTGGGAGCTGATGATTTTTCCATCCTCTGCCTCATAAATCTTAAACTGCTCCGTGTGTCCAAAATGCTGAAATACCTTCCCATTCTCAAATGTAACTGCAATCTTCATTCTGAAATTTCCTCCTGTTCTTCCCTTCTGCAATAATGGGGGCAGGGCCTGGCACAGCCCCGCCGCCTGCCGTCACAGAGCCGGTAATCTCCGCCCTCAATCCGCAGTCCCTTGCCGCACACCAGGCACTCCGCAAGCTTCGCCCTGGCATTGCCGTAAATGGCCTGCACCGTGGTTCGGGCTACATCCATCTGCCCTGCGCACTGCTCCTGGGTCATTCCCTCCCAGTCAATCAGGCGGATGGTCTCAAATTCATCCAGCGTCATGGTCACTATCTCCTGCACCTCCCCCTCCGGTCCAAAAAAACCGCAGAGGGGCTTGCCGCAGACGCGCCTTCTCTTACAGGGTCTCGCCATGCCTCCGCCTCCTTTCCCGGCACTGCCCGCAGTCCGCAGCCGCAATCGGCGCTCATTACTGACATATGCCATTTATGCTTCCATTATAACAAATAATCGGCATATGTCAATAATATTTTTGACATATGCCGATTAAAAAGATGCCGCCATCTGAACTCTGTCACGCCGCTCCCCTATGCGCTCTAGTCGTTATCCGGCATCAGCTTGACAGTCACCCGAATCTGCTTGACAAAAGCGCCCTGGGGCAGATCCATGTCCTCCACATGGGTCTGGGAGGGAAACTCATAGGTTTCCTCCTCGATCTCCACCATCAGCCAGTTGTAGGCCGCGTCCCTGGCGTTCTCCACCGCGTCCTCTAAGTCCGGTCCCTCCGCCTGGCACCCCTCCAAATCGGGAAATTCCACATGATAGCCCTTGTCGTCCTTGTGAGGGACGAACACAGCCGGATACGTAAATGTCATAATTTTTTGCTCCTTTTCTCTAAATATGCCAATAGCCGCTCACTGCGCAAACAGCTCCGTGGATAGATACCGGTCTCCCGTATCGGGCAGAAGAACCACGATGCATTTCCCCGCGTTCTCCGGCCGTTTCGCCAGAGCGAGAGCCGCACTGAGCGCTGCTCCCGAGGAGATGCCCGCCAAAATTCCCTCTGTCTTTGCCAGAAGCCGTGCGGCCCTGTAGGCCTCCTCGCTCCCCACCGGGATTACCTCATCGTACACCTCTGTATTTAGAATCGCGGGCACAAACCCGGCCCCGATTCCCTGAAGCTTGTGGGGTCCTGGCTTTCCTCCGGACAAGACCGGCGAATCCGACGGCTCCACGGCCACTACCTGCACCGACGGATTCCGGGACTTTAGGTACTCCCCCGTCCCCGTGATGGTGCCTCCGGTTCCCACCGAGGCCACGAAAATATCCACGGTTCCGTCCGTATCCTCCCAGATCTCCGGGCCCGTGGTCCTCCTGTGGGCCTCTGCGTTTGCCGGATTGGTAAACTGGCCGGGGATGAAGCTTCCCGGTATCTCCCGCGCCAGCTCTTCTGCCTTGTCAATAGCCCCCTGCATTCCCTTGGCCCCGTCCGTCAAGACCACCTCGGCCCCATAAGCCTTCAAAAGGCCAATGCGCTCCCCGCTCATGGTATCCGGCATGGTCAAAATCAGCCGGTAACCTCTGGGAGCCGCCACAGCCGCCAGGCCGATGCCTGTATTCCCGCTGGTGGGCTCAATGATAACCGCGCCGGGCTTTAAAAGCCCCCGTTTCTCCGCGTCCTCGATCATGGCCAGGCCCACCCGGTCCTTGGCGCTTCCCGCCGGATTCAAATACTCCAGCTTCGCCAGGATCCGGGCGCCGGCGCCCTCGGCCTTTCCATAATTTTTAAGCTCTAAAAGCGGGGTTTTCCCGATTAATTCCGCAACGGATTCGTATACCCTCATCGCATTTCCCTCCCTGCCTTGCGTTTTCCCGGCGCACAAGACTCCCCGGTCAAGCCAGTACTTGTGTTTCATTCTAGCACCGCCCTTCTGCCCTGTCAATCAGCCGCTTTTCTCGTTCCGCCGCGATACGGATCCCGGTACACCGTTCAGACAGCGGCAGTGATTTCAGATACAAAATGCGGCGTAGAGAGGAACGGTTTTTTTATTGTCTTCCAATCCAAAATTTTTTGCAGAAAGCTTAATCGCATAAGCGGGCTTATACGTATCCATATAGACCCGCAGGCTTTTGGCACGGGTGTTGTCGGCGGATTTAACCTCAATGGGAATAAGCTGGCCGTCCCGCTGAATGACAAAATCTATCTCTGCTCCGCGCGCGGACTCCCAATAATAGGTCTTGTAGCCGTTAATGGTAAGCTGCACATTGACATAATTTTCAGCCATACCCCCCTTAAAGTCGTTCAGCTCCTCAACCATATAGAGGATATCATTTGCCGCTAAGTCTTTCTTTGCACAGAGAAGGCCTAAGTCAGAAACATAAATTTTGAACGCGTCAATATCGCGGTAATTCTCCAAAGGCTTCTTGATCTGCTCCACCTTATACACCTGCGAGACAATGCCGGACAGGCAGAGCCATTCAATCGCATTTTCAAATTCAGATGCCCGCCCGCCTTTCTTTATCAGCTTATATTGGAAACGGGTGTTCTTTTTTGAGAGCTGAACCGTAATGTTATCATAGGCAAGCCGGGTTTTCTTGATTTCACTCACACTATTGTACTTGCTCATATCATTGAGATAGCTTGCAAGTATCGTATCCTGCGTATGACGCACAAGAATATAGTCCTTTGTCTGCGCAAACTGCAAAACGCATTCCGGCATCCCGCCCACAACAAGGTATTGCCGGTAAAGCTGCATCGCCGCATCGTGAAGGGCAGACGGCATCGGCGTGTCTGTTTCAAAGCATTCTTTAATCTTCCCAGCAAGGGCGTCCTCGCCCACAGCCAGCATGAATTCCTCCATATCCATAGGATACAGGGTTTTCATATCGACCTTGCCGACAGGAAAGGAGAATCTCTTCCTGCCTGCCGCCACGCCCAGCAGACTGCCGAGGGCAGCGATATGATAGCCCGGCGCATCCTCACAAAAATATTTCAGGGAAGTCAAAGCCCGTTCGCAGAGCTGCACCTCGTCAAATACTATCAGCGTTTTTTCCCTCACGATTGTCTGTCCTGCAATATGCGATAAAATGGGTATCAGATAATCAGGACTGATGTTTTCATCAAAAGTTTCGTTCAGCTTTGGATTTGTTTCAAAATTAAAATATGCCACATTTTCATAGTGACTGCGGCCAAACTCTAAAATGGAATAGGTTTTGCCAACCTGTCTTGCCCCCTGCAAAATAAGGGGCTTTCGGTGCTCATTTTCCTTCCACGCCTCCAAAAAACCCATAATCTTTCTATACATGGCATCCCTCCTCACTGTACAGTCATAGTATAGCACATTTTCGTGTAAATATGAATGATTTTTTCTGCTTTTTTAGCATTAAACTACATGAATTTTTACTAAAACTCAACAGCCGCTGCCGTCTAAAATTAACAGCTGGCAGGAATTTCCTTTTATGCTATAATACATTCAGTGGTATTTTTGAACGCTGAAAGCATCGTAAGACAAGCAGAAATCGAGGTGGCAATTTTGAGACAAAACACAGAAGAACACGATCAATACTATGCAATGGCCCACGATCCTGTGGAGAAGGTTATCCCCAGGCTGGCCGTTCCCACCATCATCAGCATGCTGGTAACCTCCATCTACAACATGGCGGATACCTTCTTCGTGAGCCAGATCAGCACCAGCGCCTCTGGGGCAGTAGGCATCATTTTCTCCGCCATGGCCATCATCCAGGCCTTATCCTTCATGGTGGGCATGGGAAGCGGTAATTTCATCGCCCGGTCCATCGGAGCCGGGAAGCGGGAGCAGGCGGAGCAGATTGCCTCCATCGCCTTCTTCACCGGCATAGGCATCGGACTTATCATCGCCGTGTTCGGCTCCCTGAACCTGACGCCCATTGTCTACTTCCTGGGAGCTACCCCCACCATTGCCCCCTATGCAAAGGACTACGCCTTCTATATCTTCCTGGCCGCCCCCTTCATGATCTGCTCCTTTATCATGAACAATCTTCTGCGCTTCCAGGGCAAGGCGCTTTTTGCCATGGTCGGCATCACGGCCGGCGGCTTTATCAACATGGGATTGGACCCCATCCTCATCTTTGGCTTCGGAATGGGGACCGCAGGAGCCGCCCTGGCCACGGGCATCTCCCAGTTTATCAGCTTCTGTATCCTGGTGTGCATGTGCAATTTCCGCCGTGACTGCATCACCATCCGCATCCGAAACTTCAAGCCCCAGCTGTTCATCTACCGGGAGATTATCTACTGCGGCCTTCCCTCCCTTGGACGCCAGGGCATAGCCAGCGCTGCCACCATCATTATGAATATCATGGCCCACCCCTATGGGGATGCGGCCATTGCGGCCATGTCCATCGTGAACCGCTTTATGATGTTCATCAACTCCGCCATCATCGGCTTTGGACAGGGCTTCCAGCCTGTGTGCAGCTACTGCTTTGGAGCCGCCCTCTACAAGCGGGTGAAGGCCGCCTGCTGGTTCTGCATCAAGGTCAGCACCACCGTGCTCCTGGTATTCTGCATCATCGGATTTCTCCTCTCCGGCAATATCATTGCGCTGTTCCGCCGGGGAGATCCGGACGTAATCCGCATCGGCACACTGGCTCTGCGCCTTCAGCTTATGACCCTGCCCCTCCAGGGCGTCATCATCATGGGAAATATGACGCCCCAGTCCATGGGCTATGGCTTAAGAGCCACCATTGTCTCCATTGGACGCCAGGGCCTGTTCCTAATTCCCGCCCTGCTCATCCTCACTCCCATCCTGGGAATTCTGGGAATCCAGATGGCTCAGCCCTTAGCCGACATCGGCACCTTCATCCTGGCATCTGTGGTCCTGCGGAGTGTTATGCGGGAGCTGGACCAGAAGGCTGCCTCCCAATAACCTCCTCATAGGAGGCATGCTCCTTGAGCGCCTGGGTCATAGCGGCCATCTGTGACAGATC
>CALWMT010000167.1 GCA_944382045.1 uncultured Enterocloster sp.
GTCCGTGCCGTTGTCTCTGACCGCAAAAGCTCCATCCGCAGCCTGGACTCATCCCGGGCTTGGACCGCCCGATCCCGCATCTCCGCCTTTAGGAGTGCCAGCTGTACCTGGGCGTCGTCAAATTCCGCCCGCATCCGGGTCATAGCGTCCAGCATCTTGGCAAAATCCAGCGCTTCCTTCACGGAACGGACTGTATCCGCAGCAAACAGGACAGAAGCTGCGCATACACAGGACAGGGAAATGCCTGTGGGAAGGCCCAGCACGTATGCTTCAATTGGACGATGGATGACCTCTGTCAGCAGGATTGTGAGAAATCCCCATGCGATGGAGGAGGAGAGGCAGATATAGCCGTTCAGCTGAAAGCGCTGATCGCTGTAGTCCCAGTATTTCACTTTAAAAAGCTTCTCCATTCCCCAGCCGGTCACATACTCCAAAATTGTCGCGGCAATCACCCCAGCAGCATATACCAGAAATAGATTGTCCTTCACTGGAAGAGACACCCAGAGCATCATCACCGCCCCGGTTCCATACAGAGGAAGAAGGGGAAGATGCAGAAACCCCCGGTTTACAAAGCGCTTCTTTAAAAAGGAGACATAGGCGGATTCGAAGATCCAGCCAAAGAAGCAGTAGATGTAAAAAAAGGCAAGCCATTGATACCACTCGTACGAATACATTGCTGTCCATCCTTTGTTTTCTTTTATCTTACCCTCTTTCACAAAAAAATACAATCACCATGTCACGATTGCATCGACCAGCCTTCGCTGCTCCTCAGAGGTCTTAGCCAGATAGATTTTGGTTGTCTCCACACTGTCATGGCCCAAAAGATCCGCGAGAAGGGAGATATCATTAAATTTATCCAAGAAATTGATGGCAAAGCGGTGGCGGAAGGAGTGGGGATAGACCGTCTTTTCCGGAATTCCATAGCGCCTTGCCAGACATTTCAGCTGGCTGTGAATCCCACGGGGCGTGATGGGACTGCCTTGGCGGTTCCGAAAAATAAAGCCCGTGCTCCGTCCCTCCGCCTCAAGCCAGGGCAGGGCTTCCCGGCGGAGGCCTTCGGGAAAATACACACGCCGCAGCTTGCCGCCCTTAGAGCATAAGGAAAAGTATCGCCAGTTCCCCGGCGGACTTTCAGACTAACTAAAGGTTTAGGTGATATACTGCCAGTCAAAAGGCTGGGAGCAGTGCGCTCCCGAATCGAGGAGGAGACTTATCTATGAACAGAAACATACGAATCGCAAAAACAACAAGGCCCCTAAGGGCCGCGGCGGCCTGCGGACTTCTTTGCGCGTGGATGCTGGGATCCGCTATGACGGCCCGTGCGGAGGGAGGACTGGACATGCACACGGACTATCCGGGACTGGCGGCCAGGGCCGGGGACAATGTGACCTTTACCATTAATTTTGACAATTCCGGCTCGGCCTGTGATACCTCTCTGGGCATCCAGTCCATGCCCGAGGGATGGGAGGGCTACATATCCGGCGGCGGGAACCGGATCAGCCGCGTGCATGTGCCCACCGGAACAGAGACAGCCACCGCATCCCTCCAGCTGGATATCCCGGCGGACGCCGCAGACGGCAGCTACCAGGTAGTCCTGGAGGCCCGGGCCAATGATGCGGTATATGACACCCTGACACTCAGCCTGGACGTGGATCAGCTGGAGGTGAGCCAGGGCGACTTCTCCTGCGAGTATCCGGAGCAGGAGGGGGCTGCGGACGCCAGCTTCAGCTTCAGTGCCACTCTGGTGAACAACAGCCCGGAGACCCAGACCTACAGCTTATCTGCCCAGGCGCCGGAGGGCTGGCAGGTGGCCTTTGAGCCCAGCGGCGAATCCACCCAGGTGGCCAGCATCGAGCTGGAGTCAGCGGCCAGCCAGGGCCTGGACATCACGGTGACGCCTCCCAACAATGTGGAGGCAGGCCAGTACACCATTCCCTGCAGTGCAATCTCCGCAGGCGAGACCCTGGACATGGAGCTGTCTGTGACCGTCACGGAGAAATACTCCCTGGATCTGTCCACGCCGGACGGCCTTTTAAGCTTTGATACCCACGCCAACGAGGAGACGCCTGTGACCCTCAGTATCACCAACAACAGCAATGTGCCGGTGCAGAACGTAAACCTGACCTCCAGCGCCCCCAGCGAGTGGAACGTGAGCTTTGACACCCCCACCATTGACGTGATCGAGGCAGGAGCCACTGTGGAGGTGACTGCCCGGGTAACGCCCTCGGATCAGGCTCTTACCGGAGATTACGTGGTGACCATGACAGCCAACGCCAGCCAGGTTTCCGACACCGCAGAATTCCGCGTGGCCGTTGAGACCAGCATGGTATGGGGCTTTGTGGCCGTGGTGGTTATCGTGGCTCTCTTGGCCGGCATCGGCTATGTATTCCGCAAGTATGGGAGACGATGATTATGGCAGACAGCAGGGAAATTATTATTGAGACAAAGGGCCTCACCAAGAAATACGGGGAAAAGACGGCGGTGGACCACCTGGATCTCTCCATCTTCCGGGGCGAGGTGTTCGGCCTTCTGGGGCCCAACGGGGCGGGAAAAACCACAACCACTCTGATGCTCACGGGCCTCACAGAGCCCACAGAGGGGACCGCCTTTATCGGCGGGCTGGACTGTATCCGCTGCCCCATGGAGGTCAAAAAAATTGTGGGCTACATGCCGGACAATGTAGGCTTTTACGGGGATATGACCGGCAGGGAAAACCTGCGGTTTACCGCCTCCTTAAACGGACTTCCGCGGGAGCTGGCGGAGGAGCGGATTGACGCCCTGTTAGAAAAAACAGGCCTGGCCTACGCGGGGGACCAGCGGGTGGGAACCTACTCCCGAGGCATGCGCCAGCGCCTGGGTGTGGCGGATGTGCTGATGAAGGATCCCAAGGTCATCATCATGGATGAGCCCACCCTGGGCATTGACCCCGAGGGCATGAGACAGCTCTTGGAGCTTATCCGGGAGCTGGCCCGGAAGGAAAACCGCACCCTTCTGATCTCCTCCCATCAGCTCTACCAGATCCAGCAGATCTGCGACCGGGTTGGGCTGTTCGTGGACGGCAGGCTTATGGCCTGCGGCACGGTGGAGGAGCTGGCGGAGCAGACCCGGGAGGATGACCGGTATCTGACAGAGCTCCAGGTAACCTCCGGCGATGAAAGGCTTGTGGAGATTTTGAAAAACGTGGAGGGCGTCTTAAGCGTGGGACGGCAGGGCGGCCGCTATATTGTGGGATCCCGCCAGGAGATGGGAAGCGCTCTGGCCCAGGCAGCCTTAAGCAGCGGCTACACTCTGGTCAGCCTGCGGCCCTGCGGAAATGATTTGGACGAGATCTATCGGAGATATTTTGAAAAGGCAGGTCATGAAGATGGTAGCAGTAATCGAAAAATTAAAAGATTTATTTCCCGAAACCGGTAAGCCGGACGGCAGAGGGACTGGCGGCAGGGCAGACGGCCGGAACGACGGCGGAATTGATGGAGGCGGCCGCTATGCAGGCCTGTGGGCCCTTTACCGGAAGGAAATGGGGGACAACATCCACAGCCGCCGCTTCCTCCTCATCCTGACGCTGGTGGTTCTGGCGGGCTTTGCCAGCCTCTACGGCGCCCTGAGCAATATTTCATCGGCAGTGTCGGACGGGGAATTCATTTTCCTAAAGCTCTTCACCACCAGCGGGAGCTCTATCCCCTCCTTCGTGTCCTTCATCGCCATCCTGGGCCCCTTCGTGGGTCTCGCCCTTGGCTTTGACGCCATCAACGGGGAGAGAAACAGCGGCACCTTAAACCGCCTGCTGTCCCAGCCCATCTACCGGGACAGCGTGATAAACGGAAAATTCCTGGCCGGAGCCGCCACCATTTTCATCATGGTTCTGGCCATGGGCGGATTGGTAGGCGCCATCGGCCTTCTGGCCATCGGCATCCCCCCAAGCTTAGAGGAGGTGGGACGGATCCTGGTCTTCCTCCTGTTCACGGGCGTGTATATCTGCTTTTGGCTGGGACTTTCCATCCTCTTTTCCGTGGTGTGCCGCCACGCGGCCACAAGCGCCCTGGCGGTCATCGCCTGCTGGCTCTTTTTCACCATATTTATGAGCCTGCTGGCGGGCATCATCGCGGCAGCCCTCTATCCCCTGGATGGATATATGGCCCTGTTCAACACGGTGGACAACTACAAGGTGACCATGTACCTGAACCGGATTTCACCCTATTACCTCTATGGGGAAGCGGTGACGACGATTTTAAATCCCGGCGTGCGTTCCATCGGCCTGGTGACCACCTCCCAGCTGGAGGGCGCGGTGGCGGGCTATCTCCCCTTCGGGCAGAGCCTGCTCCTCGTGTGGCCCCACCTTGTGGCCATGCTGGCCCTGACCCTGGCGGCGTTTACCATTTCCTATCTCAAATTTATGAATCAGGAAATCCGGGCCAATTAACACACAATAACAATAAAGCTTCAGACGGCGGCTGGCAGGAGGCATGCCATCTGAATTGCCGGTTAAAATGGGCAGTCTTTTTGCAGGGAAAGGCTGCCCTTCATTGACATTTAGAAAAATAGATGGTAATGTCTTTGGTGATGGACATGCCTGCGCAGGAGGAAATGCGATGCGGATTTTGATTGTTGAGGACAATCGGCGGCTGGCGGAATCCCTGGGGGATATCCTAAAGAGCGCCCGGTTTGAGTCAGATATCAGCTATGACGGCAGGGAGGGCTATGAGCGGCTTATGAGCGGGCTGTACGACGGTGTCCTCCTGGACGTGATGCTCCCAGGCATGGACGGCATCACTCTTTTAAAGGAAGCCAGGAAAAGGGGCTGCTCCACACCGGTTCTCATGCTCACCGCGAGGAGCGAGACCGAGGATCGTGTGGAGGGACTGGAGAGCGGGGCAGACTACTACCTGACCAAGCCCTTTGACACAGAGGAGCTTCTGGCGGCCCTAAAGGCCATTCTCCGCCGGGGCGGGGAGCTTCTGCCGCAGGTGCTGGCCTTCGGCGACATCCGTCTGAACCAGTCCACCTTCTGCCTGGAGCGTGAGGGGAAGAGCATCCGCCTGGGAAAGCGGGAGTATGAGGTGCTCCAAATTTTGATGCTCAATAAGGGAGCCATCGTCTCCAAGGAGACGCTTCTCCTCAAAATCTGGGGAAACGACGGGGAGGCTGTGGACAACAATGTGGAGATCTATATTTCCTTTCTCCGCAAAAAGCTGGACTTTTTGGGGGCGCGGACCGCGATTCTGACGGCCCGCCACCTGGGCTATTATCTGTCGGAAGGAGGACGGCCTTGAAAGAATTAAAAAGCCTTCGCATTAAATTTGTGATCTCCAACATGCTCATGGTCACCCTGGTGATCGGCCTGGCCTTCCTGGCTGTGGGCCTTTTCACCAAAAACAGCATGGAGCGCCGCAGCGAGCAGGCCCTGGGTGAGGCCGCTCTTATGGAGGGAAATGGTTTTCTCGCCTACCCGGCCCTGGGCGGCCAGGTGCGCTTCCCCTATTTCATCCTGATCACGGACGGCCAGGACCATGTGATCCGTGTGGAGGGCCAGTACCGTCTGGGGCTGGAGGACGAATTCCTCCAGTACATCGCGTCGGACAGCCTTCTGGCCCAGGAGGATATGGGCGTGCTGGAGCATTACCAGCTCAAATATCTGCGCCGTCCCTTTGAAAATGGATACAAGATTACCTATGTGGACACCAGCCTGGGAGAATCCTTTGCTGACGGCATGTGGAATTCCCTGGCTGTCATCGGCCTGGCGGTCTGGCTGGCTCTCTTTGGGGTCAGCTGCCTGCTCTCTAAGTGGGCGGTTTATCCGGTGGACCGCTCTCTGCGCCGGGAAAAGCAGTTCGTGGCGGATGCCTCCCATGAGCTCAAGACTCCCCTCACGGTGATTCTGGCCAATGCCCAGCTGCTGGCCTCCGCGGCGGCGGCACCGGCGGCCGGACAGGAAGCGGCAGCTGCACAAGCCTCTGGACAGGCGGGGACAGCCGCGCAGACCCCCGCTCTGCTCTCGCCGGACGTCCGCCGCTGGCTCACGAATATCTCCCAGGAGGCTGCAGAGATGAAACGGCTGGTGGAGGAGATGCTGGCTTTGGCCCGCAGTGAGGCCAA
>CALWMT010000168.1 GCA_944382045.1 uncultured Enterocloster sp.
GTGGTCCGGGACGTGGGCCGGGTGTTGGATATGCCCTACGCCCAGTGCGACGCCATCGCCAAGATGATCCCCACGGATCTGGGTATGACCCTGGACAAGGCCCTGACCATGAACCCGGATTTAAAGAAGGCCTACAATGAGGACTCCCAGATCCATTACCTCATCGACATGGCAAAGCGCCTGGAGGGACTGCCCAGGCACAGCTCCATCCACGCCGCCGGCGTGGTGATCGGCAGCCGGTCCATCGATGATTTTGTTCCCCTCTCAAGGGCAGCGGACGGAACCATCACCACCCAGTTCACCATGACCACCATCGAGGAGCTGGGCCTTTTGAAAATGGACTTCCTGGGCCTCAGGACCCTGACTGTGATCCAGAACGCGGTGCGGCTGGCAAAGCAGAGCCAGGGCGCGGACATTGACATCGACCACATTGATTTCAACGACAAGCAGGTTCTGGACTCCATCGGCACGGGAAAGACCGAGGGCATATTCCAGTTAGAAAGCGGCGGGATGAAGAGCTTCATGAAGGAGCTGAAGCCCGAGAATCTGGAGGACATCATCGCCGGCATCTCCCTGTACCGGCCGGGGCCCATGGACTTTATTCCCCGGTACCTGAAGGGGAAAAATGACCGAAGCTCCATCACCTATGAGTGCCCCCAGCTGGAGCCTATTTTGCGCTCCACCTACGGCTGCATTGTCTACCAGGAGCAGGTGATGCAGATTGTGCGGGATCTGGCGGGGTACACCATGGGGAGAAGCGATCTGGTGCGCCGGGCCATGAGCAAGAAGAAGGCCGCGGTCATGGAGAAGGAGCGGCAGAACTTTGTCTACGGGAACCCCGAGGAGGGGGTGAAGGGCTGCATTGCCAACGGCATTGACGAGAAGACGGCCAACCACATCTACGACGAGATGATTGATTTCGCCCGGTACGCCTTCAACAAGTCCCACGCTGCGGCCTACGCCGTGGTGGCCTACCAGACGGCCTACCTGAAATACTACTACCCGAAGGAATTCATGGCGGCCCTCATGACCTCGGTGATGGACAATGTGAGCAAGTTTTCCGAGTACATCCTGACCTGCCGGAGGATGATGGGCATCCAGGTGCTTCCCCCGGATATCAACGAGGGGGAGAGCGGGTTTTCCGTGTCCGGTGACGCTATCCGCTACGGCCTCTCCGCCATCAAGAGCGTGGGACGGCCTGTGGTCCAGGCCATTCTGGCGGAGCGGCAGGCCAATGGAAGGTTCCGCTCCATGGAGGACTTTGTGGGCCGCATGGCCTCCAAGGAGGTGAACCGGCGGACCCTGGAGAATTTCATCAAGGCCGGGGCCATGGACTCCCTGCCCGGAACCAGGCGGCAGAAGATGGCGGTGGCCCCCATTCTCCTGGAGTCCAAGGCAAAGGAGAAGAAAAACGGCTTCGAGGGCCAGATGAGCCTCTTTGACATCGCCCCCGAGGAGGAGCGGGCGGATTACCAGATCACGTTCCCGGATGTGGGAGAGTATGCGAAGGAGGAGATCCTGGCCTTTGAGAAGGAGGTGCTGGGCGTCTACATCAGCGGCCATCCCTTAGACGACTACGAGGAGCTCTGGCGGAAAAATATTACGGCCACCGCAGCGGATTTTGTGGTGGACGAGGAGACGGAGAGGGCCCGGGTTCAGGACGGCGAGCGGGTGGTAGTGGGCGGCATGGTGGCGGGAAAGACGGTGAAGACCACCCGGACCAACCAGCTCATGGCCTTCATCACCCTGGAGGATCTGATGGGGTCCGTGGAGGTGATCGTGTTCCCCAAGGATTACGAGGCCCACAGGGAGCTGTTTTCCGAGGACGAGAAGCTCTTTATCCGGGGGCGGGTGTCCATCGGGGATGATCCGGTGGGAAAGCTGGTCTGCGAGCGGGCGGCGGCCTTTGGGGACGCGCCCCGGGAGCTCTGGCTGCAGTTTGCGGATATGGAGCACTATAAGGGACAGGAGCGGGAGATCCTGGACATTCTGGAGGACAGCGAGGGGAAGGACAAGGTGGTCATTTACCTGAAAAAGGAGAGGGCAAAGAAGATTCTTCCGCCCAACTGGAATGTGTGTGTGACTGGGGAGCTGACGGACCGCCTTATCGGCAGACTTGGTGAAAAAAATGTCAGGGTAGTCCAAAAAGAGCTTGAAAACCTAAGGAAAATGCATTAGAATAGCGTTGGAATGTGGCAGTTTGGGGGTCTGAATTGTTACCTTGGATAGGAGGAAGCATAGTATGGCAAAGTCAGTGAAAACCATTGGAGTATTGACAAGCGGCGGCGACGCCCCGGGCATGAACGCAGCAATCCGGGCTGTGGTCCGTGTGGCAATCAACAAGGGCCTTAAGGTAAAGGGAATTATGAGGGGCTATGCAGGCCTCCTGGATGAAGAGATTGTGGATATGGACACCACCAGCGTGTCCGATATCATCAGCAAGGGCGGCACCATTCTCTACACAGCCCGGTGCATGGAGTTTACCACTCCCGAGGGGCAGCAGAAGGGGGCCGACATCTGCCGCAAGCATGGCATTGACGGCATTGTGGTGATCGGTGGTGACGGATCCTTCAGGGGCGCGGGCAAGCTCTCCGCTCTGGGCATCAACACCATCGGACTGCCGGGCACCATTGATTTGGATATTGCATGTACGGATTATACCATTGGATTTGATACAGCGGTGAACACCGCCATGGAGGCCATCGACAAGATCCGCGATACCTCCACCTCCCATGAGCGCTGCAGCATTGTGGAGGTTATGGGGCGCAACGCCGGATACATCGCCCTGTGGTGCGGCTTTGCCAACGGCGCGGAGGACATCCTCCTGCCGGAGCGCTACGACGGGGATGAGCAGGCCCTGATCAACCGGGTGATCGAGAACCGCAAGCGGGGCAAGAAGCACAATATCATCATCAACGCGGAGGGCATCGGACACTCTACCTCCATGGCCAAGCGCATTGAGGCGGCTACGGGCATTGAGACCAGGGCGACCATCCTGGGACACATGCAGCGGGGCGGCACGCCCACCTGTAAGGACCGTGTATACGCCTCCATCATGGGCGCCAAGGCGGCCATCCTTCTGGCGGAGGGCAAGAGCAACCGCCTGGTGGCCTATAAGCACGGGGAGTTCGTGGATTATGATATTCAGGAGGCGCTGAATATGACGAAGGATATTTCCGATGAGCAGTACGCGATCTCCAAGATGCTGGTTCGGTAGAACGAGGAAATGAATAGGAAAGCGAGAGGGTGACGCAGTCTGCGCCACCCCCTTTTATGAGCTGGATATGGAAGGAGGAGACAGCGAAGTGGAAAATACCGTACTCTGCGGAGCAAATTCCTACGAGGAAAAGTATTACTTTAATCAGGCCTTTGATTCTCTTCCCCAGGAGGTAAAGGATGAGCTGCGGATCATGTGCGTCCTCTATACGGAGGATATCGGAGGAATCCTGCTGCTGGAGTTTGATGAGGAGGGAAATCTTTCTTTTAAGGTGGTTTCCGACCCTGGGGATTACCTTTTTGACGAGATCGGGAGTGAGCTCAAAATAAAACAGTATCAGACAGAGAAGCGGGAGCTCCTGGAATCCCTGGAGCTGTATTACCGGACATTTTTCATGGGGGATGGTCATTCATGAGCCTGACAATCGGAGATACGGTCTTAAAGCATGGCATTATCCTGGCACCTATGGCGGGGGTCACGGATCTTCCCTTCCGCCTTCTATGCAGGGAGCAGGGCTGTGAGATGTCGGTAACAGAGATGGTGAGCGCGAAGGCCATTTTATATGGAAATAAAAACACCGGGGAGCTGCTGCGGACGGATCCGCGGGAGGGGCCGGTGGCGGTGCAGCTCTTTGGCTCCGACCCGGATATCATGGCGGAGATTGCCCGCAGGCTTTCGGATGGACCCTATGCGGCAATTGATGTAAATATGGGATGTCCGGTGCCGAAGATTGTAAATAACGGGGAGGGCTCCGCTCTGATGCGGGACCTGAAACGGGCGGAGGCTGTTCTCAGCGCTATGGTAAGGGCATCAAAAAAGCCGGTGACTGTGAAGTTCCGCAAGGGCTTTAATGATCAGAGCGTGAATGCCGTAGATTTTGCGAGGATGGCGGAGAGCTGCGGCGTGGCGGCAGCGGCAGTTCATGGCCGGACCAGGGAGCAGTATTATTCAGGAAAAGCGGACTGGGATATCATCCGTCAGGTCAAGGAAGCGGTGAAAATACCGGTGATTGGAAACGGGGATATTTTTACGGCGGAGGATGGCAGGCGGATGCTTGAGGAGACGGGCTGCGACGGAATTATGGCGGCCCGGGGAGCAAAGGGAAATCCCTGGATTTTCCGGGAGCTGGCACAGTATCTGGAAACAGGAAAAATGCCTGAGCGGCCGACTCTTGCAGAGCGCCAGGAGATGATTCTGCGCCACGGACGGATGCTGGCGGACTATAAAGGAGAGCAGGCGGCCATGCGGGAGATGCGCGGGCATATGGCCTGGTATACGAAGGGCATGCCGCACGCTGCCTCCCTGAGAAATCAGATTAACCAGGTGGAAAGCCTGGAGGATATGGAACGGCTGATCAGCAGCATTGGACAGTGAGGGGAGGAATTGACTTCTTGACAATACAGTATTTTTTTTATATAATACTGTGAACGCGTGCGAAGAGATATAGATAGGGATGCAGATGCATAAACTGCATTTGAGAGATGCCTGCGGGAAGGGCAGATTTTATTAAAAGGAAGGAAGCGGAGTACGATGGCTGACAAGAAACATATTTTGACATATGCGGGGCTGAAGCAGTATGAGGATGAGCTGCAGAATTTGAAGGTAGTTAAGCGCAAGGAGGTAGCGCAGAAGATTAAAGAGGCCAGAGAACAGGGAGACCTCTCAGAGAATGCGGAGTATGATGCAGCAAAGGATGAGCAGAGGGATATCGAGCTGCGCATCGAGGAGCTGGAGAAGCTTCTCAAGAGCGCGGAGGTTGTCGTAGAGGATGAGGTTGATCTGGATAAGATCAGCGTGGGCTGCAAGGTAAAGCTTCTGGATGTGGAGTATAACGAGGAGATGGAATTTTACATCGTGGGATCCACAGAGGCGAACAGCCTTCAGAATAAGATTTCCAACGAATCCCCGGTGGGCCGTGCGCTGATGGGCAAGTCTGCGGGTGATGTGGTGGATGTAGAGACCCAGGCCGGGATCATTCAGTACAAGGTTCTGGAAATTCAGAGGGTATAAAGACAAAGGAGTAAATAAAGTGGGAGAACAGCAGAAGGCCAATCAGGCAGGACAGGATCTGAATCATGTGCTGAAGGCGCGCCGGGATAAGCTGGCCGAGCTTCAGGCAGAGGGCCGGGATCCGTTCCTTATTACAAAGTATGAGGTGACGGCCCGCAGCGCGGAGATTAAGGAGAATTATGAGGCATGGGAGGGGAAGGAGGTAAGCGCAGCCGGACGCTTGATGTTTAAGCGGGTGATGGGCAAGGCTTCCTTCTGCAACATCCAGGACCGGGATGGAAGCATCCAGGTCTACGTGGCCAGAGACAGCGTGGGGGAGGATCCCTACAAGGCATTTAAAAAGCTTGATATCGGCGATATCATCGGTGTGAAGGGAACGGTGTTCACCACCCAGGCCGGGGAGAAGTCCATCCACGCCTCCGAGATCACCCTTCTGTCAAAGAGCCTGCAGGTTCTTCCGGAGAAGTTCCACGGCCTGACGGATACGGATACGCGCTACCGTCAGCGCTATGTGGATCTGATTATGAATAGGGACGTGAAGGACACCTTTATCAAGCGCTCCAAGATCCTGTCAGCGATCCGGGCCTATCTGGGAAGCCAGGATTTCATGGAGGTGGAGACCCCCATGCTGGTGTCCAATGCGGGCGGCGCGGCGGCCCGTCCCTTTGAGACCCATTTTAATGCCCTGGACGAGGATTTTAAGCTCCGCATTTCCCTGGAGCTCTATTTGAAGCGGCTGATCGTGGGCGGCCTGGAGCGTGTGTATGAGATCGGGCGTGTGTTCCGCAACGAGGGACTGGATACCCGCCACAATCCGGAGTTTACCCTGATGGAGCTCTACCAGGCGTATACGGA
>CALWMT010000169.1 GCA_944382045.1 uncultured Enterocloster sp.
CGAGCCGACAGAAATCCCGCGGCGATGCCGCAGGCGAGCCTCCAAAAAAATCCCGCGGCGATGCCGCCAGGCGAGCCTTCAAATCACCCAAACAAAAGAAAGGTCCCCACCCCTATGAAATACATCCCTCGTCACCCCATCCCATACACCCCCGCCGCCATCCTTCTGGCGGCAGCCCTCACGGGCTGCTCCGCCTCATCCCTCCAGAACGCTGCGGCCCCTGCATCCTCCTCCAACGCCATAGTCATCGAGACTGTGCCGGAGACCATCGCCCCTCTGGGCCTGGAAGGGCAGATCCTTCCGGGCCTTGACGACGTGGATTTGCCCGATGCGGAGCCGGCTCCGGAATACCTTCGCATCGGCGTCCGCCATGAGATTGTGAAGAAGGTTCAGCAGCGTTTGATGGATCTGGGCTTTATGGACAACGACGAGCCCACGGACTACTACGGGGAGGCCACCCAGCAGGCTGTGATCCATTTTCAGAGGCAGAACGAGCTCCCCATGGACGGAATCGTGGGAAATACCACATGGGATGCCCTGATGGCGGAGGACGCCAAGTATTATGCGGTGTCCAAGGGAACAGAGGGCGAGGACATCAAGAGAATCCAGCAGCGCCTTTACGAGCTGGGTTATCTGGCCTCGGCGGATCTGGTGACGGGGAACTTCGGCGATTCCACGGAGACCGCCGTGCTGAAGCTGCAGGAGATCAACGGGCTGACCCAGGACGGAAAGGTGGGCCAGCAGACATTCAACCTGCTCTACAGCGATGAGATCAAGCCCAACTACCTCTCCTACGGGGAGCACAGCGAGGTGGTCCTGGCCTGCCAGGAGCGCCTAAAGGAGCTGGGATATCTCACCACCACGCCGGACGGGGCCTTTGGCCAGGATACCATTGTGGCGGTGAAGCAGTTCCAGGCCAGAAACGATCTGGTTGTGGACGGCTACCTGGGGCCCTCCACCCGGATGCTCCTAGAGAGCGGGGACGCAAGGCCCAACGGCATGATGCTGGGCGAGGAGGGCGACGCCATCACCCGGGTACAGGAGCTTCTCAGCAAATACGGCTACCTGTCCTCCGCCAATGTGACGGGATACTACGGGGAGATCACGGAAAATGCGGTGCGGAGCTTCCAGTCAAGAAACGGCCTGACAGCTGATGGACTGGTGGGCGTGCAGACCATGGCGAAGCTTACCGGGGACGACGTGCGCCGGGCTGCTGCGGGAAGCTCCGGCGGGACATCCAGCGGAGGCGGCCAGTCCAGCTCTTCCGGACGGGGCCAGAGCTCTGCAGGCGCAGGATCCGCAGGAACCACAGGCGGAAGCACGACCCAGACGCCGCCGCCACCGCCGCCATCGGGAAGCGGCGTGTCCGCCCTGATATCTGCGGCCACGTCCCGGCTGGGATGCCCCTATGTGTGGGGAGCCAAGGGGCCCAATTCCTTTGACTGCTCCGGATTTGTGTACTGGTGCCTGAACCAGGCAGGGGTGAGCCAGAGCTATCTGACCTCCTCGGGCTGGCGCAATCCGGGAAGATATACAAAGGTAAGCAGCTTTAACGATATACAGGCAGGAGATATTGTGGTGGTAAGAGGCCATGTGGGAATCGCCGCCGGCGGAGGCATGGTCATCGACGCCTCCTCCAGTAACGGACGGGTGGTGCACAGGAGCTTGAGCCAGTGGTGGGCCAACAACTTTATCTGCGCCTGGAGGATTTTCTAATGAAGGAGGAATGGGATATGCAGACCATACTGGTATGTGATGACGACAAGCAGATTGTGGAGGCCATTGATATTTATCTCACCGGGGAAGGCTATCAGGTGATCAAGGCCTACGACGGATACGAGGCCCTGGATGCCCTGGCGGACAACAAGGTGGATCTGCTGATTATGGATGTGATGATGCCGGGACTGGACGGGATCCGAACCACTCTCAAGGTGCGGGAGACCAGCAGCATTCCCATTATCATCCTCTCAGCAAAATCCGAGGACACAGACAAGATTCTGGGGCTCAACATCGGAGCGGACGACTACATAACAAAGCCCTTTAATCCCCTGGAGCTGGTGGCGCGGGTAAAGTCCCAGCTCAGGCGCTACACCCAGCTGGGAAATATGACCCAGCAGAATGAGGGCCAGGTATACAAGTGCGGGGGCCTTCAGATCAATGACGACAACAAGGAGGTGACGGTGGACGGGGAGCCCATCAAGCTCACGCCCATCGAGTACAATATCCTTCTTCTGCTGGTGAAAAATGCGGGCAAGGTATTTTCCATTGATGAGATCTATGAGCAGATATGGAATGAGGAGGCCATCGGGGCGGACAACACGGTGGCCGTACATATCCGCCATATCCGGGAGAAGATCGAGATCAATCCCAGGGAGCCCAAGTACCTGAAGGTGGTATGGGGCGTGGGATATAAGATTGAAAAGCAGTAGGTGGATGTATGGCAGAGACGAGGAAAAAGCTTCGAAGAAAAAAGGCGCTGCTGACACTTCTGCATATCGTGTTCATGCTCTGCCTGATTGCCGGTGTCAGCGCCATGTATCTCAGCGCCAATTATGGCAGAGGCATCAAGTGGATTTTTGATGACGTGTATGAGGACTCGGAATCCTTCAGTCAGCAGCTGGGAGCAGATATTTCCAATATATTTACATATGCAGGCTATAAGGAGATGTTTGAGACCAACGGCAGACTGGATATGTATAAGCCCATCATGACCACAACCAATGGCCCAGGGGATCTGGAGGAGTGGACCCTGGACGATGTGATCCGCTATGGGAAAATTATGGGTTATTATCTGGACAGCAATTATGATGTGGCCGGAGCGCCCTGGTCGATGAACGAGGAAGACCAGGAAACGGAGGTGGACATTACCTATCATACAGATAATCCCAGCTTTTTCGAGGCAACCGGACTGCAGCCTAGGATGACCAAGTATGATTTGGTGATGGTGCTTTTGGACCAGCTGGGGAAATATTATAAGACCTACAATTATTATATGGAGGGCGGTACAAATTTTTATTTCCGCATCAGCTATACCAGCGACGATGAGGAGGAGAAGCTCTACACCAATGTGGAGGATATGCCCATCGAGGAGATGCGGGATGTGGGAAAATATTTGTATATACAGGGAAACACCATCGAAATTCACAGCAATCTGTCCGTGATTCCGGACAATGCTGCTACGCTCTTGGAGCTCTGGAATCCATACAATAATGATCAGAATTATATGATTGTGGCGGTGAATACGGCCTATCCAAGCAATGATGCCTATGCAGAGCAGGCAGCCGCCTATGCAGCGGACCGGAACGCATATATTCTCGGCATGGGAGGCGTGATTCTGGGACTTCTCGGCTGCTTTGCCACACTGCTTTTCATGGCGATTTTTTCTGGACATGAGGAGGAGGGATCGGAGGAGATCCGCCTCTATCCGATTGATGAGATGTATACGGAGGGCTTTCTCCTGCTGTGGGCAGCGGGCTCAGCCGCGGCGATTGCCCTGCTGCGCTTCTGCGGCCCGTGGTTCGTGGGGCTGTTTGCCATGGAGGAGCAGTGGGGATACTGGGATAAGGTGATCATAATTGTCGCCGTGTACGTGAGCATTCTCCTGTGCGGGTTCTCCCTGGTGCGCCGCTATAAGGCGAGACAGCTTTGGGGACACAGCCTGCTAAAGAGGATGACGGTTTCCCTGCAGGACTACGTGGGACGCGTATCCTTTGCGGCCCGCATTGGAATGCTGTATCTTACCTTTTTGATTGGAAATGGAGCGGCCTTGTGGGGAATGGTATTTCTCTTTGCAAACCGGGAGGACAATCCGATCTACCATTGGCTTTTCATAGGACTCCTGCTGGTGCTGGCGGCTGCGGATATTTTGATTTTCCATTCCATGTTTAAAAAGGCAGTGCAGAGAGATCTGCTGGATGACGCAATCCGAAACATATCCCGGGGAGACACCAATTACCGTATTGACACAGTGCGGCTCAGCGGCAAGGAGCGGGATATGGGCGAGCACATCAACAATATCAGCAGCGGCCTGGGAACAGCTCTGATGGAGCAGGTGAAGAGTGAGCGCATGAAGGCGGATTTGATTACCAACGTGTCCCACGACATCAAGACGCCTCTCACCTCCATCATCAACTATGTGGACCTGATCAAGCGGGAAAAAATCGAAAATCCGAAGGTATTGGCCTACCTGGAGGTGCTGGATCAAAAGTCCCAGCGGCTTAAGACGCTGACAGAGGATCTGGTGGAGGCCTCCAAGGCCAGCTCCGGAAACCTCAAGCTGGAGATGACAGACATTAATCTGGTGGAGCTGGTCCAGCAGACCAACGGGGAATTTGAGGAGCGCTTCGAGCAGCGCCATCTGGAGCTGGTGTCCGGCCTCTCGGAGGATGCGCTGATTATCCGGGCGGACGGCAGGCGCCTGTGGCGGGTTCTGGAAAATCTGTACACCAATACATTTAAGTACGCCATGGAGCGGAGCCGGGTCTATGTGGATGTGAAGGAGGAGGAAGGCCGAGCCCTGTTTACCATCAAAAATATATCGGAGAAGCCCCTCAACATAAGCCCCGACGAGCTGACGGAGCGGTTTGTGCGGGGAGATGTATCCAGAACCACGGAGGGAAGCGGCCTGGGACTCTCTATCGCCCAGAGCTTGACGGAGCTTCAGGGCGGGATATTTAAAATTGAGATAGACGGTGATTTGTTTAAGGCTTCTGTGGATTTCCCGCTGGAGCGGTGTGAGCGCAAGGGGGAGAAGCTCCCAGGGGAAGCTCAGGAGACGCTGACAGAGTCTGAGGAAGGTTCTAACGGACAGGAGGCGGGGCAGGAGGAGCCTGCTGCACTTTTAGAAAATGAAGGCCCGGATGTCCCGGCGGACTCCGATGGGCAGAGCACAGAATAGAACAGCTGACGCATAAAAAACAGGAAGGCTTCCTGACAGCAGGGAGGACTTCCTGTTTTTTTGCATCCAGCAGCGCGCGCATCCTGCGGCGGCTGTTCAGCGGCTTTTATTGATACTCAAACACATTGACCCAGCTCTCAAGGAGATCCTTCTCCTCGGGTCTCTTGTAGGAGAGCTGAGCGGCGGCCACGATGGGGAGCCATCCCTGTACGTAGCGCTTCTCTGTGCCTGTCTTCTCACAGAAGATGTCCATGTACAGCTCAGCCTTCTTCTTGTCCTTTAAGGCCAGCAGAAGGTAGGTTCTCGCTACATCGGCGCTGGCATTGCCCTGGGAGGCGTGAACCCAGTCAATGACGTACAGCTTTCCATCATCCCCAACAATGATGTTGGAGGGGTTGAAGTCGCCGTGGCAGAGCTTTGTGTGCTTGGGCATGCCATCCAAACGGGTCTGAAGCTCATAGCGCTGACTGTCGTCCAGCTGCTCGACGGCCTTTAAGGAACGCATGGTCTTTTCCTTGAGCTTGTTGAGAAGAGGGCATGCCTGAGCATGAATGTGAAGGTGGAGGTCCACCATCTGCTCCATGTACTCCTCCAGCTTATCCGGATTCTCCTCCATAAGCTCCTCCAGGGTACGGCCCGGCACATACTCCTTGATGAGGGCCCAGCGGCCATCCACGGAGGTGAAGCCCAGGATCTTGGGAACATTCAGGGCTTCGATGGTCTCTACGCGGGCATTGCAGAGGGCCTCGTTCAGAACCTCGGCCTTGGGGAATCCTTCGCAGAATTCCTTGATGACAGTGTCCCCATCCCGGTAGATGGTTTTCTTGGCACTGCTGAAAATAAGTTCTTTCGCCATAATTATACTCTCCTTCCACACTGAGTAGCAGCAGATAATCGCTCCTGCGGCGGGCAGTCCGCCGCACTGATTTTATTCTACTACAAGCAGTTGAAAAAGTACATACCTAATTTGATAAATTTTTAACAAATTTTGCGGCCTGGGAAAGGGCTCTTGCCCGGGCATCCTTCTGCCGGGCTGCCTAAAAGCGGAATATAGCGGTTCCGTAGGGTGCCAGCGGGTAGGCGAAGGAGAAGGGCAGTCCGTCGCACTCGCCCTTCTTGGCCGTGTAGACGGGCATCTGGCTGGCAGCGTAAGCGCCGTGGGACTGATCCAAAATCAG
>CALWMT010000170.1 GCA_944382045.1 uncultured Enterocloster sp.
GTCTTTACAAACTCCCGGATCTCCCGCTCCCTGCGCACCGCCATGCCAAGGACACAGGTCATGACGCGGCCCGCGGAGAGCACCGGGCGCCGGGACTCGCCCAGATAGGCGCCCATGGCCGGGCCGAATTTTAACGTCAGGGCACGGGAGAAATTGATGCCCATCAGGTAGTCCTCCTTGGCCCGCAGATAGGCGGAGGCAGAGAGATTGTCATACTCCGCTTCGTCCTTTGCCTCCCGGATGCCTCGGAGAATCTCCTCCTCTGTCTGGGAATCAATCCACACCCGCTTCTGCTTTTTCTCCGGCCCCACCCCGGCCATCTGGGCCACCAGCCGGTATATGTACTCTCCCTCCCGCCCGGAGTCCGTGCACACATAGATGGTGTCAATGTCCGGCCGGGTGAGCAGACCCTTCACGATAGAAAACTGCTTTGCCACCCCAGGGATTATCTCATATTTGAAATCCTTTGGCAGGAAGGGCAGGGTCTGCACGCTCCAGCGCTTAAACCGCGCGTCGTAGGCCTCGGGATAGCTCATGGTCACCAGATGGCCCACGCACCAGGTCACTACCGCATCCTCGGACTCAATATAGCCGTCCTGCCGGCGGCCCTGGATTTTCAGCGCCTGGGCAAACTGCTGGGCCACGCTGGGCTTCTCCGCGATATAGAGGGATTTACTCCGCATAGAACCGATAAACCGTCCGGGTCTTATATTCTTCCCCTGCCTTCAAAATGGGGGACGGAAACTGGGGCTTATGGCAGGCATCCGGATAATACTGGGTCTCAAAGCAGTAGGCATGGCGCCGGCCATAATGAGCGCCTCCCTTTCCCGGCATAAAATCCTTTAAGCCGTTGGCTGTGTAGAACTGAACCCCGGGAAGATCCGTATAGGTCTCCATGGTCCGGCCGCTCTTCGGATCTCTCGCGCGGGCTGCCAAAGACAGAACGCCGGGCGCATGATCCAGAACCCAGTTGTGGTCGAATCCATTTCCAAACCGCAGATCCTCAAAAGAGTCCTCTATATCCCTGCCGATAGGCTTCATCTGCGTGAAATCCATGGGCGTACCCGCTACTGGTACAATCTCCCCAGTGGGAATGGAAACCGCATCCGCCTGGGTGTAGGCAGATGCATTCAGCCAGACCTCCTGGTCCAGAGCCTCTCCGCTGTCGTGTCCCGCCAGGTTAAAGTAGCTGTGGTTTGTGAAGTTCGCCACGGTATCTTTATCACTCACCATGTGATAATCAAGAAGCAGGCGGCTGTCCTCCGTCAGGGTGTAGCTAACGCAGATTTTCGCATTTCCCGGATATCCCTGATCCCCATCCGGACTCTCAAGGAAGAAATCCAGGCGGTCTCCCTCCGCAGAGTCCGCTTCCCTGCACTCCCACAGCCGTGCGTGATACAGATCCGGACCGCTGTGCAGGTTGTTGGGACCATTGTTGGCCGCAAGCTTATAATCTACCCCATCGATGGTGATCACCGCTCCGCCAATGCGGTTGGCATTGCGGCCGATGGGTGCTCCGAAATGAGCCGGATTCTGCAGATAGCTCTCCACATCATCGTAGCCCAGGACTACATCCGCCATCCTTCCCTCTCGGTCCGGCACTGCCATGGAAACCCATACAGCACCCAGGGTGATAAAGGAAGCAGAGACTCCCTCCTTATTGGTCAGCGTATACTTAAAAACCTCCTGCCCGTCGGGCATATTTCCAAAATGCTCCTTCTGAACTGCCATGTTTTCCCTCTCCTTTCTCTACCGCATCAGGCTCCTCAGCCCTTTGCCTGAATATAGCCCTTCGCCGTCAGAAGCTCTGCGCAGAGCACCGCTCCGCCTGCCGCGCCCCTGAGGGTGTTGTGGGAAAGGCCGATAAACTTGTAATCATATACTGTGTCCTCGCGGAGACGGCCCACAGAGATTCCCATGCCCCGCTCAAAGTCCACATCCAGGGACACCTGGGGCCGGTTGTCCTCCGCCAGGTACTGGATAAACTGCTTCGGAGCGCTGGGAAGCTTTAGCTCCTGGGGAAGCCCCTTGTAGGAGGTCATGGCCTCGATGAGCTGCTCCTTTGTGGGATTCTTTCTGAACTTCACAAATACTGCCGCCGTGTGGCCGTTGAGCACCGGCACGCGGACGCACTGGCAGGTGATAACCGGGCTTTCCGCCTTCACAATCACCCCATTTTCAATCCGTCCCCAGATGCGCAGAGGCTCCTGCTCGCTCTTCTCCTCCTCGCCGCCGATGTAGGGGATAATATTTCCCACCATCTCCGGCCAGTCCCCGAAGGTTTTTCCTGCGCCGGAAATCGCCTGGTAGGTGGTGACTACCACCTCATAGGGCTCAAAGTCCTTCCAGGCTGTGAGCACAGGCGCATAGCTCTGGATGGAGCAGTTGGGCTTTACCGCGATAAATCCACGCTCGGTCCCCAGGCGCTTTCTCTGGAAGGGAATCACGTCAAAGTGCTCTGGATTTACCTCCGGAATCACCATGGGCACGTCCGGCGTCCAGCGGTGGGCGCTGTTGTTGGACACCACCGGAGTCTCTGTCTTTGCGTAGGCCTCCTCGATGGCCTTAATCTCCTCCTTGGTCATATCCACGGCGCTGAACACAAAGTCCACCTGGGAGGCCACCTCCTCCACCTGATTTACATTCATCACCACCAGCTTTTTCACAGATTCCGGCATGGGAGCTTCTAACTTCCAGCGGCCTCCCACCGCCTCCTCGTAGGTCTTTCCCGCAGAGCGGGGGCTCGCGGCCACCGCCGCCACCTCATACCAGGGATGGTCCGCCAAAAGGGAGACAAACCTCTGTCCCACCATTCCCGTTGCTCCAAGTACGCCGACTTTTAATTTCTTTTCCATGGGCCTCATTCTCCTTAATACCTGAATTGTTACCTGCATTTAGGTTTTATAGTAAATCAAAATGCCTGAAAATGCAACTACTTATGCGTCCAGACGGCGGGTAAACAGGGGCAAAAGCAGGTATCAAAGAAGATACCCGCCGTCTCGTGCGTTTCCCCCTACAGCCGGATTTTGCTTCCCTTCCCGTCCCGCTTAGCGGTCTTTAGCCGGTTTAAGTGGACCTCCTTCCCCTTATAGTCGAGAATCGTGTCCTCCCCCAGAAGAATCAGCCGCTCCAGCTCCTCATTCTTTGCCAGCTTGATGCCCCGCACGCCCCGGGAGGCCTTCTTCAGAAGGGAAATCTCCTCCAGGGCAAATTTCAAAAATACGCCGCCGGTGGTCACAAGCACCACCTGGGTCTCCCCATTTACCGGCACCACGCAGGCCACCTCGTCCCCCTCCTGGAGCTTGGTGGCAGCTACCATCCGGTTGTTGGTCTCAAATTCCTCCCCGGGCACCTGCTTCACCATGCCCATCCGAGTTGCAAACACCAGCACCTGTCCGGCCAGGCTGCTGGCGCAGGCAAGATAGCGGATGGAATCCTTTGTCCCGTCGTATTTGCTGATATTCTCAATGGGTATCCCCTTATCCCGAAGCTTCCCGGAGGGCACATCGGAGGCCTTAATCTGGTACATATTCCCGCTGGCGGTAAAGAGACAGATTTTATCCGCAGTCAGACAGGGCACCACATGCACCTGCTCTCCGTCCACAGTCTCCCGGTTGCGCTCATAGGTTCCCTTGTCCAAAAGCTTGCAGTAGCCGAACCGGTCCATGACAAAGACAGCCTCCTGAATCTGCACCGGCTCCTCCACGTACACCGCCTCAGGCCCATCCTCAATGCGGGTCCTTCTCGGCACGGCAAACTCCTTCCGGATGGCCGCCAAATCCTCCTTTATCACCGCATCCATATGCGCTCTGCTTCCGAGGATTTTCTCATATTCCTTAATCCGGGCCAGCGTAGCCCTATGTTCCTTCTCCAGGGCCAGAATCTCCAGGCCAATGAGCTTGTAGAGCCGCATTTCCAGGATAGCCGAAGCCTGGCGCTCGGTAAAATGCAGCTTTTTCGCGTCCTCCTCAAAGCCCGGCATCCGAAAGCGGATTTTCGAGATGTCCCCGGTCATCAGGCAGGCCTTGGCATCCTTTAGGCTCTGGGCTCCCCGGAGAACGGCGATAATCAGGTCAATGCAGTCGCAGGCCGCAATTAAGCCCTCCTGCACCTCCTTCTTCTCCTGCTCCTTAGAGAGAAGCACCCGGTACTTTTTCTCCGTGTTCTCGTACTGGAAATCCATGAAATTTTTAAGGATTCCCCGAAGATTTAACGTCTCGGGCCTGCCTCCCACGATGGCCAGCATATTGACCCCAAAGGTGTCCTCCAGCTTTGTCTTCTTGTAGAGCATATTTTTGATGCGGTCAATGTCCGCGTCCTTGCGCAGCTCCAGGACAATGCGGATTCCCTCCTTGTTCGACTGGTTGGAGATGTCCACCACGTCCGAAAGCTTCTTGGATTCCACCAGGTCCGCCACATCCGTGAGGAACTTGTTGATGCCCGCCCCAATCATGGTATAGGGAATCTCCGTAATCACCAGCTTGTCCTTATCCGCCTTGCGCTTCCCAAGCTCCACCTCAAATCGGCCCCTAAGCTTAATCTTGCCGGTTCCCGTCTCATAAATCTGCGGCAGCTCGCTCTTGTTGGCAATGATTCCCCCGGTGGGAAAATCCGGCCCGGGCATGTACGCCATCAGCTCGCCTGTGGTAATCTGCGGATTGTCAATGTAGGCCATAACCCCGTCAATGACCTCCCCCAGGTTGTGGGGAGGGATGCTGGTGCTCATGCCTACGGCAATGCCCTCCGCTCCATTAATCAGAAGGTTGGGGACCCGCACCGGAAGGACCTCCGGCTCCCGCTCCGTCTCATCATAATTCGGGACAAAATTTACCGTCTTGTCCAGGTCCTTCAGATAGACCTCCTCGGCAAATTTTTCCAGCCTTGCCTCGGTGTAGCGCATGGCCGCAGCCCCGTCCCCCTCGATGGAGCCGAAGTTTCCGTGTCCGTCCACCAGGGGCATCCCCTTCTTAAACTCCTGGCTCAGCACCACCAGCGTATCGTAGATGGAGCTGTCTCCATGGGGGTGGTATTTACCCATGGTATCGCCTACAATACGGGCCGACTTTCTGTGAGGCTTATCGTGGTCCAGATGCAGCTGGCTCATGTCATAGAGCACCCGGCGCTGTACAGGCTTTAGTCCGTCCCTGGCATCCGGTATGGCCCTGGCCGTGATAACGCTCATGGAGTAATTCATGTAGCTTTTCTGCATCTCTTCACTGTATTCCGTTGTCAAAATCTTTTCTGGCATTTACCATTCTCTCCTTGATAACCGCTGCTATGCGTCAATTTCCGCCTCGTCCGCATGGTCATAGATAAACTGGCGGCGCGGCCCTACCTCGCTTCCCATGAGAAGCTCCGTGACCTCCGAGGCCATCCGTGCGTCCTCAATCTCCACCCGCTTTAATACCCGGCGCTCCGGGTCAAGCGTTGTCTCCCAGAGCTGGTCCGGGTCCATCTCTCCAAGGCCCTTATAGCGCTGCAGGGTAAAATCCCCGGTGTGGGTCTTCCGGTAGCGCTCCAGAGCCCGCTCGTCGTAAAGGTACTGCTCCTGCCCCTTCTTGGGAATGACCTTAAAGAGGGGCGGCATGGCAATGTACACATGGCCGTCGTAAATCAGCTCCGGCATAAAGCGGTACAGGAAGGTGAGAAGCAGTGTGTCAATATGGCTCCCGTCCACATCCGCATCGGTCATGAGAATAATCTTGTCATAGCGGAGCTTTGTGATATCGAAATCATTTCCATAGCCCTCGGAAAATCCGCATCCAAAGGAATTTATCATGGTCTTGATTTCCGCGTTGGCCAGAACCTTGTCCATGGAGGCCTTCTCCACGTTGAGAATCTTTCCGCGGATAGGAAGAATGGCCTGAAACTGCCGGTTCCTGGCTGTCTTTGCCGAGCCGCCGGCGGAATCGCCCTCCACAATGAAAATCTCGCACTTGGAGGGGTCCCGGCTCTCGCAGTTGGCCAATTTTCCGTTGCTGTCAAAGGAAAAGCGGGATTTGGTGAGCATGTTGGTCTTGGCCTTCTCCTCCGCCCGGCGGATTTTCGC
>CALWMT010000171.1 GCA_944382045.1 uncultured Enterocloster sp.
GGAGTGGACGCGGTGCTTCTCCGAGTTGGGGTTGATGCCCTTGTTGTTTTTTAAGGCGCAGGTGATGACGGTCTGGCAGTGGCCCTTGAGCACCGGCATATTGATCATATAGTCCACAGCCATGGCCTGGTCGCAGATTTTGATTTTCATGCCCTTCGCGTCGTACTCCTTCCAGGAGTCCTGCTGCAGGTCAATGAAGGGGACCTGATACCTGCGGCACACCTTGTCGTAGCCTGCGGCCCGGAAGGCGTCCCCAGTGCGGTCGCCCACCCAGGAGCCCTCCATGATGGAGAGGTTCTCAAAGCCATTCTCCTGGAGGTATTCGATGGTTCCCGCCAGAAGCTCCGCGTGGGTGGTGGCCCCGGTGGAGGGCGCGTGGGCGGTGACCAGGTTGGGCTTTAAGGCCACGGACTTTTTGCGGTTCCCGATATCGGCGGCCAGGTCTGCGGCGGCGAGGAGCTTCTTTGTCATGGCTTTGTAGTCGGTTCCGTGGATGATGAGGATGTCGGTTTTGTTCATAAGTATGTCCTTTCTGCGCCTGAGGCGCGGCGGTCTGCAGGGACGGCAGGCTGCCCCGCGTATATGCTTTTTCTGTTTATTATACGGGTTTTCGCGGAGAATAGCAAATTTAAAATTTGTGTAAAAAATGTGCCAAATATGATAGAATAGAGATAAATGCTTGGGACTGCTTCAAAGCTATGGCAGGAGCAGCCAGTGCAGCAGGATTGTATTTGAGCATTCCGGCCACAGGCCGCAGGTGACAGCTGGGGTTCTTCGGGAGGAGAGCCTGTCGGTTCTGGACGGCAAAAATTGACAGGGAGGAAGGCAGTCTGCCGGATTAAGGGGCAGGCTGCGGATACGAGAATGGTTAAGACAAATGTGATGCGTCTTCTGGACGCGGCGGGGATTCCCTACGAGACGGGGACCTACGAGGTGGATGAGAATGACCTGTCCGGCAGCCACGCGGCGGACCTGATGGGCGTGGACCACGACAGCATGTATAAGACCCTGGTGCTTAAGGGGGAGAAGAAGGGCTATCTGGTGTGCTGCATCCCGGTGGACGAGGAGGTGGATCTGAAGCTGGCGGCCAGGGCGGCGGGAGAGAAGAAGGTGGAGATGATCCACGTGAAGGACATGCTGGCGGTGACCGGCTACATACGGGGCGGCTGTTCGCCCATCGGTATGAAAAAACGCTACCCCACCTACATCGAGGAGACAGCCCAGCTCTACGACGCCATCACGGTGAGCGCGGGTCAGCGGGGCGTGCAGATCACCCTGTCGCCGGAGGCGCTGCGGGAGTATGTGGGCGGGCAGTTTGTGCCGTTAATCGGGCTGTAGGAGCCATAATTATTTAGGAAGGAGAAATTTTAATGAGACGTGTATTTTTGATTGTGCTTGACAGTGTGGGCTGCGGGGAAATGCCGGATGCGGCGGATTTCGGGGACGCGGGGAGCAATACCCTGGCGGCCGCGGCGAAGAGCCCCTATTTTCATATGCCGAATATGGGAAAGCTGGGCTTATTTAATATAGAAGGCGTAGACTGCGCGCCCAGGGAGGCTGCGCCCGCAGGGGCGGTGGCCCGGATGAAGGAGGCCTCCATGGGGAAGGACACTACCACGGGACACTGGGAGATCGCGGGAGTCAGCTCACCAAAGCCCATGCCTTTGTTCCATGAGGGCTTTCCGGAGGAGCTGCTGGACGCGCTGACTCGGGAGACTGGCAGAGGAATTCTGTGCAACAAGCCATACTCCGGCACAGATGTGATACGGGATTATGGGGAGGAGCACATAAGGACTGGCAAATTGATCGTCTATACCTCAGCGGACAGCGTGCTTCAGATTGCGGCTCATGAGGCAGTGATTCCCATTGAGGAGCAGTACCGCATCTGCGAGGCGGCCCGCCGCATCTGCACGGGGCCCTGGGCTGTGGGCCGCGTTATCGCCAGGCCCTTTGAGGGGGAATACCCCTTTAAGCGGACCTCCCGCCGTCACGACTTCTCCTTAGAGCCCCCCAGGGACACCATGCTGGATGTCCTCAAAAGGGAGGGGAAGGAGGTTCTGGCTGTGGGCAAAATCAATGATATTTTCGCGGGCTGCGGCGTCACAGACTTTGTGCGCACCGCCTCCAACGCGGAGGGTGTTGACCGGACACTGGAGTATATGAAGCGGGATTTTGAAGGCCTGTGCTTCACCAATCTGGTGGATTACGATATGCTCTACGGACACCGCAATGATGTGGACGGCTATGCAAAGGCCCTGACGTATTTTGACGAGCGCCTTCCGGAGCTTCTTGCCGCCATGAGGGATGAGGATATGCTGCTTATCACGGCAGACCACGGCTGTGACCCGGCCACCCCCTCTACGGATCATTCCCGGGAGTATGTGCCCCTGGTGATGGCCGGCAAGCCCATAAGGGCCGGGGTGAACCTGGGGACCCGCTCCACCTTCGCTGACACGGCGGCCTCCATCCTGGAGTATCTGGGAGCCCAGGGGAAGGTTGAGGGAACCAGCTTTTTAAAGGAGATTTTAAACGCGTAAGCCAGCGGATGGGAAAGGAGAGAGAGGATGTCGCATCAAATCACACAGGATCAGGAGGAGCGCCTTGTGCAGGCGGCCCTGGCGGGCCTTTCCCGCTCCTACGCGCCCTACTCCCATTTTCATGTGTCCGCCGCCCTGCTCTGCGGGGACGGGACCATTTACACGGGAAATAATATTGAAAATGCCGCCTACTCCGCCACGGTCTGCGCGGAGCGCTGTGCCTTTTTTCAGGCGGTGGGCGCGGGAAAGCGGGATTTTGCGGCTATCGCTGTCTGCGGCGGGAGGGATGGCGCGGCGGAGGATTTCTGCCCGCCCTGCGGGGTCTGCCGCCAGGTGATGCGGGAGTTCTGCGGCCCGGATTTCCGGATCCTTCTGGCGAAGGAAAATGGGGAGCAAAGGTCGTACACACTGGCGGAGCTGTTGCCGGAGAGCTTTGGGCCGGATAATCTGGGGTGATGGAGGACTTGGCCCATGGCCCCATGAGAGGAGGTTACGCGCATGCGCATGTATGATATCATCGAGAAAAAGAAGCGGGGCGGCGTTTTAAGCCGGGAGGAGATTGCCTGGATGATCCAGGGCTTTGTCCGGGGGGAGATTCCGGACTACCAGATGTCCGCCATGCTCATGGCCATCTATTTTCAGGGAATGGAGGATGGGGAGATCACGGATCTGACTCTGGAAATGGCCCATTCCGGGGACATGGTGGACCTCTCCACCATAAAGGGCGTGAAGGTGGACAAGCACAGCACGGGCGGCGTGGGGGATAAGACGACTCTCATCGCCGGACCTCTGGCGGCGGCCTGCGGGGTGAAGGTGGCGAAGATGAGCGGCCGGGGCCTGGGCCACACGGGCGGCACTGTGGATAAGCTGGAGAGCATTCCGGGATTTCGGACGGAGATCGGGCGGGAGGAATTTTTCCAGATCGTGGAGGATCACGGCATTGCGGTCATCGGCCAGTCCGGGAATCTAGTTCCGGCGGACAAAAAGCTCTACGCCCTCCGGGACGTGACGGCCACGGTGGACAGCATTCCCCTCATTGCCTCCTCCATTATGAGCAAGAAGCTGGCTGCGGGGAGCGACGGCATTGTGCTGGACGTGAAGACGGGCAGCGGGGCATTTATGAAGGATCCGGCTTCCTCGCGGGCGCTGGCGGAGAAAATGGTGGCCATCGGCCGTCAGGCGGGAAAGCGCTGCTGCGCCCTGATCACCAATATGGACGTGCCCCTGGGCCATGCCGTGGGAAATGCCCTGGAGATGCGGGAGGCCATCGAAACCTTGATGGGCCGGGGGCCCGCTGACCTGGTGCGGGTGAGCACGGAGCTGGCGGCCCTTATGGTGTGGCTGGGAGACATCGATGGCCGGAGTGAAGGGAACGCCGGGCAGCGGGACGCTGGGCTTGACCGAGCCAGAGAGCAGGTCATGGAGGCCCTCTCAACTGGCGCTGGCCTAAAGGTGCTGGCGGATATGGTAAAGGCCCAGGGCGGGGATCCCCAGTGCGTGCGGGAGCCGGACCGCCTGGCGATTGGGCAGGAGCGCCTGGAGGTAAAAGCGCCCTCGGACGGCTTCATGGGCCATATGGACACTGAGGCCGTGGGCATCGCCTCCGTCCTTTTGGGGGCGGGAAGAAACTGCAAGGAGGATGCGCTGGACTACGGAGCCGGGATTGTACTCAAGAAGAAGTATGGGGAAGCGGTTCGGGCAGGAGAGACGATTGCGGTGCTTTATGCCTCTGAGAAGGAACGCTTGGCTCCGGCAGCGGAGAAATTTCTCTCTGCCTGCACGGTGCAGAGGGAGAGGCCGAATGAGGAGCCGCTGATCTATGAGCTGGTGCGGTGAGACGCCGGCGGATAGATGGACGCGGGCCCGCCGGGGATAGGCGGGCCTGCGGGGGCTGAGGCTGAGGAGGCCGGCCTGGAAGAATGACGGAAAATGTGAAATTACTGGGGGAATGAATTTTTAAACACACTCTAGGGCGCTTTTGCAATGCGTAAGCGGCAGGATGCGGAATTTTGAAAGCAGAATAGGATTGACGGATGGAGCGGAAGAATGATTCGCACCAGTGGAAAATGCTTGCTTTTTTAGAGATTTGTGCTGCTGAGGCCGCAGTCGGCGGACAGAAATGGGGAGGTTCGCACCAGTGGGAGGTGCAGGGAATGAGAGAAAATACCGTAAAATTTGTTGAAAGATGATTGACGGATGGGAAATTTTGAAGTATAGTAGGGATATGCAGAGAGATAGAAGGACTGAGAAGAATAATTTTTGTGCAGGTTTGTCCATGCACTTAGCCCGTGTGAGGGTATTGAAACGTTTTTGGGGACGTTTTATCCGCAAATTTGGCAGCCATGCACTTAGCCCGTGTGAGGGTATTGAAACCCTGGCCTGACACCCGGAAATTGTCCGCTTCATGACCATGCACTTAGCCCGTGTGAGGGTATTGAAACTCGTCATGCCTTAATCCGCATCTATCTTATCAGCTCTACATGCACTTAGCCCGTGTGAGGGCATTGAAATTAAAAAGGGGAAGAAAAGGAAGGAACATCTCGAAGCATTTAGCCCGCCCCGAGGGCATTACCCCGCATTCCTATTATTGTTTACATTGGCGAAGCTGGGCCATAGTCTATATACCCAGATACGGGAGACTTTTCATTACCAGCGAAACCAGGCGGAAAAACCACCCCCTGCATCACAGAATACTGTCTCAGACCATAAGTCCGGCGAAATATCAGCCTGGCTTATTTTTTTGCCCGCAGGCCTGCAACGCAGGCCGGAGGATATTCTATGGCTGATTGAAATTGTTGCTGGACAAGCGGTAAAGCAGCAGCTCATGCGAGCCGCTGCGGTGATTCTGCGCTGAGGGAAGCGAAGCCTTTTTGGATGCTGGTTTACGGCCCAAATACATAAAATCCCCGCCTTCTGAGCAGTAAAAAAATTCCGCTTGAAAATCCCGTATGCTTGGGGTATAATAGCTTCATAATCAACAAGGAAGACTGTAATTTCCTGGGGTGTGCGATACTCTTACCAATTTTGAACCTACATTAGACACAAGGGATTCCAATATTTTTAGGCGGATGTCAGGCCTCCTTTGAGTGGAAGGCAGAAGTCTAAGTGAGGTTGCCCACCTAGCATTGCTAGGCGTCAATAAGTAAGAGACGGCATCTTGGGGTTACAGATGATAAAAGCAGCGAGTCTCTCGCTGCTTTCCTTCGTATAGGAGAGAATTTATGAATGGAAAGAACCGAATGATCGCCTGGACCGTGGGGGTGGTCACTATCGTGGTGGCTCTGATGGTGGTGATTGTGGCCCTGGAGCCTCCGGGGGACCGCGTGCCCCGGGCCCAGGCCTTCAAGGCCATGGCGCTGGCCCTGACCACCAAGGCGGACTGCGAGGCCAGGGAGGAGGCGCGGCAGACCTCCTATTTTTCCGCAAAGGAGAAGAACAACTGGTTTGTAAAATATATGGACTACCTCTACGAGGAG
>CALWMT010000172.1 GCA_944382045.1 uncultured Enterocloster sp.
GTTCCACCGCTTGAATGCCCGGTAACGCCGATGCGGTCCACATCCACATAGGGCAGACTGGCCACCAGCTGCAGCGCGCCGTCCACTCCCACAGCGCCCTCATACAGCTGATCCTGCGGCAGGCTCTCAGAATTTCCATGTCCGTGCAGATCCATGGTCAATACCACATATCCCCGCCTTGCCAGCTCCAGCGTATACAGATCCTGCATCTCCTTGTTATTGTACCACCCCTCAATGGTAATCACGGCCGGGGCAGGCGACTGGGCCGTGGCATTCTGCGGTATCCACAGATCCGCGCTGATCTGGTGCCCCGCAGGGGTCTCCCAGGTCATCTGCTTAATTCTTATTTTGTGATTCTGCGTCTGAATCAGCGATGCGCCAATCATGCTGACCAGACAGAGCACCAGCGCTGCACACAAAAAGAATTTTGCACTAAATCCCCCTTTACCTTTTTCAGTCATAAACACCTTCTCCTTTCCTGTGACTCTGTCACTCCCTTTTTCAACAAAAAAAGGCATTCGACTCCGCAATTACGCTTCGTCAAAATGCCTCTCTTCATCTCTTGGCAGTCACTATATTATGGCATTAAGTATAGCACCGCTTTGGGCGGCTGTCAATCATTTTTGTATATTTTCCCCTTAATTCGCAGCCGTCTTTTTATTTTTACATATATTTTACACAAATCAGTTTTATTTTCCCATACTCCTCTGAACCGCCTTCACGATCTCCATAATCGGGATAATAAGCACAGCCAGGCCCAATGCGATGGCGTACTCCGGCAGGTCGATGGGCGTAAACTCAAAGGCCGCCGCCAGGAAGGGCACCTCGATTACCGCCGTGGTCAGCACCAGGGAGGCGATCATAGCGCCGTACAGGAACTTATTATGCGTCTCCATCTTAAAGATGGATCCCCTCCGGCTCCTCATGTTTAAGGAGTGGAAGATCTCCACCATGGAGAGCGTCAGGAAGGCCATGGTGGTTCCGTCCGCGCTGTCCACAAACTCCAGCACGCCGCTCTCATAGTAGTGGCCGATTAAATAGGAGGCCATCACCAGCACCGTCACGATAAAGCCCTGGAAGAACACGTCAAAGCCCATTCCTCCGGCGAAAATTCCCTCCTTCGGGTCACGGGGCTTCCTTTTCATAATGTCCGCCTCACTCTTCTCCATTCCAAGAGCCAGGGCCGGGAAGCAGTCTGTGATCAGGTTGATCCACAGCAAATGCACCGGCTGCAGGATGGTAAAGCCGATCAGCGTGGCAAAGAAGATGGAAAGCACCTCCGCCAGGTTGGACGCTAAGAGGAACTGGATGGCCTTGCGGATATTGGCGTAGATCCGCCGTCCCTCTTCCACCGCTGACACGATGGTGGCAAAATTGTCGTCCGCCAGCACCATGTCCGCCACGTTCTTTGTCACGTCCGTTCCCGTGATTCCCATTCCCACGCCAATGTCCGCGCTCTTGATGGAAGGCGCGTCGTTCACACCGTCTCCCGTCATGGCCGTGATCATTCCCTTGGCCTTCCAGCCGTTCACGATCCGCACCTTGTGCTCCGGCTGCACGCGGGCGTACACGGAGTAGTTCTCAATGTTCTTATTGAATTCCTCATCGCTCATCTCATTGAGCTGGGCGCCGGTGATAGCCTGGCTGGCATCCTTGATAATCCCCAGCTCCATGGCAATGGCCACCGCTGTATCCTTGTGGTCGCCGGTGATCATGATGGGGCGGATTCCCGCCTGACGGCACTCCACGATAGCTGCCTTTACCTCCGGGCGCACCGGGTCAATCATTCCCGAAAGTCCCAGGTAGGTCAGATCCTGCTCTAAGTTCTCCGGTGAGCAGTCCGCCGGCACAGCCTCCCACTTTCTCATGGAGCCGCAGAGCACGCGCAGGGCCTTGTCCGCCATGGCCTTATTGCCATTTAAGATGTCCCGGCGGATCTCCTCGGTCATGGGCACCTCCTGGCCGCCGATATAGGCGCGGGTGCAGCGCTTTAACACCTCGTCCGGCGCTCCCTTGGTAAACTGGATCACGCTGCCGTCCTGGGTCTGGTGCACCGTAGACATCATCTTGCGCATGGAGTCAAAGGGCGCCTCCCCCACACGGGGATAATCCTTCTTTAACTGGGTCTTGGGGAGACCGTTCTTGTTGGCGTCGTTCACCAGGGCGCACTCCGTGGGCTCTCCCACCGCCTCGTTGGTGTCCCGGTCAAGCTCCGCGTCAGAGCACAGCGCCATGGCGATTTCCAGGAGCTTCTCGTCCTCTGCCTTGTGCTCCACCACGGTCATCTTGTTCTGGGTCAGGGTTCCCGTCTTATCCGAGCAGATAATCTGGGTACATCCCAGGGTCTCCACCGCTGTCAGCTTGCGGATGATGGCGTTTCTCCTCGACATATTGGTTACGCCGATGGAGAGCACAATAGTCACCACCGCCGCCAGGCCTTCGGGGATAGCCGCCACAGCCAGGGACACAGCCACCATAAAGGTATCAAGCAGGGTATCCCCTGTGATCCCCTCCGGGCTTAACTGAGCCCGGAACAGGCCCACGGCAAAGATAACCGCGCAGATGCCGATAACCAGCACCGTGAGGATCTTGCTCAGCTGATTGAGCTTCATCTGCAGAGGGGTCTCCTCGCTCTGGGCATTGGAAAGGGCGTCGGCAATCTTTCCCATCTCTGTATTCATTCCGGTTCCGGTGATAACCGCCTTTCCTCTTCCGTACACCACAGTGGAGCCCATGTACATCATATTCTTGCGGTCGCCCAGGGGCACATCCTTCTCCCCGCCCAGGTTCAGAACGTTTATGATCTTATTGACCGGCACAGACTCACCGGTGAGAGCTGCCTCCTCGATCTTCATGCTGGCGCTCTCAATGATGCGGCCGTCTGCCGGCACGGAATCCCCGGCCTCCAGGACTACGATATCGCCGGGCACAATCTCCTCGCTCTTTAAGGTCACGATCTTCCCGTCACGCACAACCTTGCTGGTGGCGGCGGCGATCTCCTGCAGGGCGGCGATGGCGGCCTCGGCCTTGCTCTCCTGGACCACGCCCAGAACCGCGTTGATAATAACCACGGCCATAATGATAATCACATCCGTAAAGGACTCGCCCTCATAGTAGGCGGTGATGCCGGAGATAACAGCGGCCACAATCAGGATGATGATCATGGGATCCGCCAGCTCGTCCAGGAAACGCTTTAAGAGGGAATCCTTCTTCCCCTCCTTCAGCTTATTGTGGCCGAACTGCTCCAGGCGCTTTGCCGCCTCGGCGCTTGTAAGCCCCTCAGGCGTTGCATTTTGGGCCTTTAAGACCTCCTCAATGCTTGACAGATACTCTTTCACTCATAGATCCTCCTTCATCTTTTATTATGCGTAACAGTCTGAACAATTACTATTATGCAGCTCTATATAAAAACGCATACGCCGCCCGGACAGCGCCCCCGCGCATACGTCTCATTTTCAGGAAGACAGGCGTCTCGCGCAGCCGCCAAATGGACATGCAGGCATGTCCGCTTTGCCCATTGCCCGCGGAAATAAAAAAGAGACTCCCTGTTCATCCCATTACAGATAACAGGTAAGTCTCGTCATTTAAAACTGAGCCAGGAAGCGTATCCCCCTCCGATGCGGACGGCCAGGTAACGCTCCAGTGTTGTTGACTTGCGCCACGCGGTATACTGTATACCTTGCACATATACACCGCGCCGACTACTCCCTTACGCATGTAAAAGAGTAACATGTATTTTGCATTCTGTCAATATTTTTCACTTGCCTCAAGCCGTGTACTTCTTTTCATACATTCATCCGCTTCGCCATCAGATACTGTGTTCCCGCCGCGAACAACAAAACCTGCAGGGCGCTGATGCCGATGGAGGATAAGAGAGCGGCGTGAGCTCCCATCTCCAGGAATAACAGGTCCAGGGAATGGACGTCGAAACCGGCAAACGCAAACCAGCTTAAGACCGTGAACACAACATTGATCACCACATACCACAGGAAGGAAAACGCCGCCTTGTGCGTATTGGAAAGCTGTCCCAGCATGATGGCCAGGTACACGTGGTACATCTCCGCCATGCCTGCCAGCATCAGGCTTAAAATAATCTCCGCCCCATACATCCCCCACCGGGGCACATAGAGGTTCAGCTGCTCTATCGCCCTTAGCCAATCCACCTCCCGTATCATGCGCAGAAACTCTGCCGGATTCATCAGAATAATGATGCTGCATACCCCCGCCATCACGGAGAGCCCGGTAAAGACCAGCCCAATCACGCACTTTGCCAGAGGGATTTCCCAGAGATCCACCGGAGCCGTCAGCACCAGGCAGCCCTCGTCTCCCACAATTCCCTTGTAGAACCGCTGGACAATCACCACCGCTGTGAGAATAATCAGAGCCACAATCACGCCGAAATACAACATAAAGCCGAGCAGCTGAATCAGCTCGCCGAGAGCGCTGTCCATAAGCTCTTCCGAAGGGCCTCCGCTTCCCAGATGGATCATCAGGCTGTTCACCGCTGACACAGCCAGCACTACCAGATAAAAGGGAAGAAGCGCATGGCCCGCAGCCCTCCACTCATATTTTAACAGCTTTCCGAACATTTACCGTCCCTCCCTTCCGCCCACAGGGCCCATGCCAAATATCTCCCTGAAAAGCTGGTCCACAGATTTGCCCTCGTTCTCCCGTATGGAATCCACCGGTTCCTGCCGTACCACCCGGCCATTCTGTAGGAAAATTACCTCGTCCAGAACCTTCTCAATATCCGCAATCAGATGGGTGGATATAACGAGGGCTGCCTCCGGAGAATAATTGGTGAGTATGGTCCGAAGGATAAACTCTCGTGCAGCCGGATCCACGCCGCCGATGGGCTCATCCAGAAGATACAGCTTGGCCCTGCGGCTCATGGCCAGCACCAGCTGCACCTTCTCCTTTGTACCCTTGGACATGGTCTTCAGCCGGTCACTCACAGACACGCCCAGATCCGCCAGCATTCCTTCCGCCTTCTCCTGGTCAAAGTCCTCATAAAAATCCGCAAAGAAACGCAGCAGATCCCTGGTCCGCATCCAGTCCGCGAAGTACATGCGGTCCGGCAGATAGGAAACCACAGATTTTGTATGCACCCCTGGGGCGTGGCCGTCAATAGCGATCCCCCCGGACGTGGGGGAGAGGAGACCGCAGGCCAGCTTGATGAGGGTAGTCTTTCCGGATCCGTTGGGCCCCAAAAGACCGATGATCCGCCCGCTCTCTATCTTCAAATCAACCTTATCCAGGGCTGTCTTCCTGCCATAGGTCTTCGTCAGTCCCATGCACTCCATCACATATCGCTCCATTTTATACTATCCCTCCTTATTTATCTCTTCCTCCACAGCTGCTAAAATATCTTCGGAGGAAAGGCCCAGATTCCGCATCCTGCGAATAAATTCCTGAATCTGCTTTCCCGCTGTCTCCTTCCGCTTCTGCGCAATGATCTCCATATCCTCTGTCACCACCCTTCCCGCTGTCCGGTTCGTCTGAGCCAGGCCCATAGCCTCCAGCTCCGCCATAGCCCTCTGCATCGTATTGGGGTTCACTCCGGCCTCCGCCGCCAAATCTCTGACCGACGGCATCCGCTCACCCGGCCCATACCTTCCCGCGATAATCTGCTCCGCCAGCTGCTCCGTGAGCTGTACCCATATCGGACGGTTCTCCTCAATTCTCCACACGCTTCCCTGCTCCTCTCCCGGCAGAGCATCTCCTGCCGTATTTGTATTACTGTATTGTTGTATTAATCTACTAATACAAATATAGCAGAAAAAAAGGGCCTCGTCAAGCCCTTTTTCAGCTGCCAGGCAAAAGCTCCTCTTTTCAGCCATCAGGTGAAAGCTTCTCCTGCCCTGCAGGCTCCGCCCCAAACCAGGCGAAGGCCCCGCCGGCAGGCATTGTGTCAGAGGTCGGCCGCTTGCCCGTAACAGGGGGGGGAAATGGCAGAGAGAAGG
>CALWMT010000173.1 GCA_944382045.1 uncultured Enterocloster sp.
CCTAATCTCTCCTCTAATTTCGCCTCTTCTCTCTCCCTCTCTTCGCTTCGCCTCCAGCTTATCCGCAAACAATTCATTCAGCGCATCACACACGGTCTCTCCCTCCTTATACATCTTCCAATTTGCCCGCACAATCAGATCCATCACCGCACTGTACAGCGGGTCGCTGTCCTTCCCCCTGTATGCCCTCGCAAGCACTTCCACATCTCTTTCCATCTGCAAATCCTGCCGCAGACGGCTCAGCCACACATTTTCCTTTGGATCCAGCTCCCTCTGCACCACTATCTGCAGCGGAAACAGCAGGTCATTTACATAATAAATTCCAGCACATTCCCGAATTACTTGAACCGAATACCGCTTTTTCAGAAATGCCATAAGCTTCTTCGGATACTGGTTCCCAATCAGCGTAATGGTAATTTCCTCCGGCGGTATCTCCTGCTCTTTTTTCGTCCCGGACTGGAGAAGTCCGGCGTAGCTCATCACCTTAAAAAAGCCATTGACGGTATGAGCTTTTCCAGGACTTTTATACTCTAAGATATTGTACTGCCGGAAAATACGGCCAATCCGCTTCTCAACCCGCGCATCCCGCTCCATCTTGATGATCAGCGTATCAATGCGCAGCGGTCCATTCGTCAGGTTAAACTCCTTCAAAAACTGAAGCTTATCCGCCTCCCCGGACAGCTCTATCTGCATGGCGGCCTCAAAAGCCGGATGCCACTGCAGAGTATGCTTCATCTGCACTCCTCCCTTCCATTATACGCAATATCTTTTCTTTTTTCAATGCGCTCCACAATCTGAATCTCCGGCCGAGATGGCCGCTTGACGGGCAAAGCTGCCCTATTGAACAACAGAATTTGCAGATATCATTGATGCCCCTACTATACCACACCGCTAAAGCAATTGCAACAAAAAGCAGCAAAAAAGCGGCCTCCCGCCCAGCTCCCCCAGGAGCCAAAGCAGGAAACCGCCTTCGCAGCTATTTAAGACCACAGACATTCCGACCGCCATCACCCGGAAATCCCCTTCACCCGCGCGTCCTTCGCCCACCGGGCCACCAGCTGGCTCCGGTCGTACCTCGCAGGATAGAGAAGCTCCATCTCAAGCTTTGCCTCGCCCTGGGCCTTCTCCTTGTGTACCTTCAAGCGGAGCATGCGTATCTTCTCCTGGGCGAGCTGGTCCGTAAGCTCAGGCATCAGGCCGTCGTAATCATCGGTCTGCAGCTTCATAAATCCCCGCACCGGCTCCGCCGTAAAGAACGTGGCCTTATGCAGAATCACCTGGGTGACAACCACCAGGATGCCCGCGCTGATTCCGATAAAATAAGCACCGGCTCCGATGGCCATCCCCACCCCGGCGGTGGTCCAGATGCCCGCCGCCGTGGTGAGGCCGCTGACCGTGTTGTTGCGCACAAAGATAATGCCTGCACCCAAAAATCCCACACCGGAGACAATCTGGGCCGCCACACGGGAGGCGTCAAAATCCGGGATGTCCTCAAATCCATACTTGGACACAATCATAATCAGGGCCGCTCCCAGGCACACAATGGAGTGGGTGCGCATCCCCGCGCTCTTCTCCCGGTTCATACGTTCATAGCCGATGACATATCCCATAAAGCAGGCCAGAACCATGCGGCAGAGAAGCTCCAGCTCCTCGTGCCCGGCCAGCTGCCACTGGGAAATTACCCTCCAAACATCATCCATCCCTGCATACTACCTCCGAATCAGCTCCACAATCCCCTTGTCCAAAAGCGCGTCCTTGAGCTCAGCCGAGGTTTTCACTGGCCGGTCAAGCACAACCCCTCCGGAGGCCAGATGCCCCACCTCATGGAAATCGGATGCGGATATCTGAATATATTCCGGGTGTCTCCGGATAATTCCCTCAATCTTCTCCGGCTCCTGGGCCCAGTGGAAGTTCCCGTTGTAGACCTCGATGCCGTCCAGCTTATTCTCGCACTCCGTCAGCTCGCACACCCGCATCACATAGGGATGGGGAAGCTGCTCCTCCCGTCCCGCATCCCGGTACTTGTACCAGGTTGTTGCGGGAAGCACGGGCATGGGCGGGTCCTTCTTCATCATCTTAAGCATCTCCACATTGGGATAGCTGTTGAACCGCTTCCCATCCTTCCAGTCCATAATCCGAACCCGGACCGGATGGGCCTGAATCACCAGCATCCCGTGGGCGTGGAACAAATCAATGGCGTCCCCGATGGACATAAGGTAGGTCTCCGGATACTTGTAGAGAAATTCCTCCGTCATTCCCACAATGAGGAAATCATTTTCCGACTCCACATTCCGAAACTCAATGCCCAGGAGCACGGAAAGGCCAATCCTATCCCCCTCCGCCTTTGCGGCCCGGTAGCCCGTCAGATAAGCGTCAATCTTCCGGGACATATCCATATCCCCCAGGCTGTCAAAATACTGCCTGTGGTAATGGTCCGTAATCATGACCCCCTGATAGCCCGCCTCCTTGTAGAGACGGACCCCCTCCGCCGCGGGCACCTCCCCGCAGGAGCTGGTCTCCTTTGTGTGCATATGCATCTCCAGAAGAAATCTCTCTGTTTTCTCCATTAAAACTCAACCTCCATCCCATCGTAAGCCGCGATAAATCCCTTTTCTGCAAAAATCGGCGTGATGCGCTCGTGCACCGGATTCTGGGAGTGTACAAAATGGGTGGCCACAAACCTCGTATGGGCATCCGCCATTCCCTCCGCAAGCATCCGCTCCCGCACCCTTATATTGTCCGGAAGGCCCATATGGCCCGCGAATATCCCGGTTTTCTCCACCATGGTGCAGTCCAGCACCACGCAGTCAAAGGAAAAGCGCCCCAGGGCCTCCCAGGTCTCCTCTGCGAACATAGCGCTGTCGTGCCCATAGAGAAGGGTATGTCCCTCCCGTTCAATCACGTAGATAAAGCAGTCCTCCCGCTTATCGTGGTTAGCCGGCAGGGCTGTCACCCGGTAATCTCCCACGGAAAACGTCTCAAAGGGAGACACCTCCCGAAGTCCCAGGTAATCCCGCAGTATCTCTCCCTCCGGGTTGAAGGCATCGGCCATCTCCCGGATTTTTTTCATCACCATCCCATTTCCATATACATCCAGGTGCCGCTCCCTGTCATAGTAGGCCATGGGAGGCTTTATCTGCATCAGCCCCAGGGGAAAGAGATGGTCCTCATGGGAATGTGTGACGAGCAGATGGTCGATGGCGGAAAGGTCCAGTCCCCGGCACAGGGTCTGGGCGTAGCCGTCCATGGAAAAATCAATGAGCAGCCCCTCGTCCACCTGGGCACAGGTCCGAAACCGGTAGTTTTTCCCGCCAAGCGCCCGTATTTTTTTACAATACGCACACTCACAGAAGATTGCCGGCACCCCCTCCGAGGCAGCCGTTCCATAAAAATGCAGCTTCACGTTGTCTTCCTCCTACTGTCAAAACTCATTGCATTTCCTGCAAAAAACCAGCCGGGCGGCCCAAAGCGCGCAGGCCGGCCCAGCTTTCGCATTATCCCTTCACTCCAGACACCACCACGCCCTGGATGAAGTATTTCTGCAGAAATACAAACACCACAAGGATGGGCAGAGCCACAATCACCGCGGCGGCGAACACCAGGTTCCACTGGATGTTGTACATGCCGCTGAAGAAGGTCAGACCCACGGAGATGGTCTGCTTGGTGTTGGAATTGATATAAATAAGGGGCTCCAGGTAGTTGTTCCACTGGTCCTGCATCGCCATAATCATGGCCGCCAGCAGGGCCGGCTTAGCCTGGGGCAGTATCACGTACACAAGCCTCTGCCACACGTTGCAGCCGTCGATTACTGCGGACTCGTCCATCTCCACCGGAATGCCCATCACGCTCTGCCGTATCATAAAGGTGTAGAAGGGCTTGGCAAAGAAGAAGGGAGCAATCATCGGGAACCAGGTGTCCAGAAGCTGCAGCCGGTTATAGATAAAGTACAGAGGGGTGAGCACCACCTCGCCGGGGATAATCATGGTCAAAATCACCAGCACAAAGACCTTATCCCTGCCCCTCCAGCGAAGTCTGGAAAAGCCGTAGGCCACAATGGTGGAGGAAACCACCGCTCCAATCACCGAGGTGATGGTGATGATAAAGGAGTTGCCCAGCATCTGGCCGAAATTTAAGGCCGCGTAATTGTACGCCTCCGGGTAGTTGGCAAACCGCAGGGGCCACACGAAAAACTTGGGCGGAAACTGGAAGATTTCCTCGTAGCTCTTGAGTGAATTGAGGAAAAACCAGTAAAGCGGAAACATAAACACAATGGTCAGGGCAATCAGGGCCGCATAGCAGGCCGCCGTCCTGGCCCCTCTGCCGTTCTTATACTTCTTATCCATCATTCACCCCCGTAGAATACCCACTTGTTGGACGACCGGAACACTAAGATGGTCAGGGCGCCCACGATGACAAAGAGCAGCACGGACATGGCGTTTGCGTAGCCCAGGCGGAAGTTCACAAAGGCATTCTTGTACAGGTAGAGCATGTACACCAGGCTGGCGTCATTGGGACCGCCGTCCGTCAAAATCTTTATCTGGGTAAATGTCTTAAAGGCTCCGATTAAGCCGATTAGCAGGTTCATAAAAAGCACCGGCGTCATCATGGGAAGAGTGATGTGGAACACCTGGCGCAGCTTGCTGCACCCGTCCAGGTCCGCCGCCTCATACAGGGAGGTGGGGATGGACTGAAGGCCGGACAGGTTGATGATAATCATCTTTCCGGACTGCCACAGGCTGATGAACACCGTACTGGCGATGATGGTCCCCGTCTTGGCAAGCCAGGACACCTTATCAATTCCCAGGAAGCTTAACAGATAGTTGATGATGCCGAAATCCGTGTCCAGCATCTGCCGCCACAGAAGGGTGGAGGAAACCACCACAATCAGGCAGGGAATATAGAAGATAGTGCGGAACACGGTGATTCCCTTTAACCTCTGATTCAGCAGATTGGCCAGAAGGAATCCGAAGATGAGCTGCAGCGGCACCGCCACCACCGCGTACAGCAGGGTGATTCCCAGGGATTTCCAAATCAGTGGGTCCCCGGTAAACATGGTAATATAGTTCTCAAGACCGATAAAGCGGCTGGGCGACAGGAAGCTGTAATTGGTCAGGCTCATTCCGAAGGCCAGGATTAGGGGGATGAGCGTAAAGCTCACCACCCCGATAATCCAGGGGGAAATGAACAGCAGACCTGTGCGAAGCTGCTTCTTCTCACTTGCTGTTAGTCCTTTCATTCGATGTCCCCTTTTTCTAACTTAACAGGTAACAGTTACTGCGCAAATCCGGGCGCATGCAGGCTTACTGTGCAAACTGGGCCTTGTTCTCCTCCATAACTCCGTTGATGAGAGCACAGACCTCTGTGAGGGCATCCTGCATAGTCGCCTCTCCCCGGTAAGCCTTGGTCAGGGCATTTACATACTCTGTGGTAAACTGGGCATAGGGGATGTACTGGGTCAGGGTGTTGGGATGCAGGTAGCTCAGCGCGTTCTCATATGCAGCGATGTTGTCCGGCACATCTCCCTCAAAGTATCCGCTGCGCACAGACTCCAGGGCCGGGATGTATACATGGGAATCCGCGAAAATCTTCTGGCAGTCAGGCTGTACCAGCTGCTCCAGGAGTGCCACCGCGCCGTCCAGGTTCTTGGTGTTGGGGTTGATGACAAGGCCGAGCACGTTGCTGGAGGACTTGCGGCCGCCGGTTGCGGAATCAAAGGGAATCTCCACCACGTCCCAGTTGAAGGTCGTGATATTGTTGAAGGAGGGAACCTTCCAGATACCTGCGGTAATCATGGCAATCTTTCCGCTGATGAACATGTCGTCGCCGGAAATGGAGGTAACTACATCCACGCTGGGGGATACGCCTGCATTGTACATATCAATCAGGGGCTGCAGGCACTCTGCAATCTCCG
>CALWMT010000174.1 GCA_944382045.1 uncultured Enterocloster sp.
GGTAAACACACCCTCCACCACGCCATTGTACAGGAAAATGGCGTCCTGTCCGGGCCGGATAACCAGGCGGCTTCCCTTTTTGATCTCCTGATTGCTCCACTTCCAAAAGAGTACATCGTCGCGGAACTCCCGCCACTCAATCACATCCGCAAATTGATTTCCAAATAACCCCATCGCAAAATTCCTCCTTAGACGTCAAAAGAAGTAAAAGAACAGAGCCAAAAGCAGGATAATAAGAAGCACACAGAGCGCGATTTTAAAGACGCTCTTGGGGTATTCGCCCTTGATCATCCCGGTCTGGCCATTGATCAGCACATGGTACAGCTTGTCCCGATATTGATAGGCTGTAGCGTAAACCGGCACCAGCACATGCTTATAGGTTCTCCCGGAAAATACCGGATAAATCCGTGTCCCCTCCACCCGGTCATAATAGCTCAATACCTCGCTCTCCGCCATGGCCGTAAGCCGATCCCGCATCTCCTGAATAGCCTGATGATAGGCATTGTCCAGGGAAACGGAAAAGCACTCCGCACCATATCCGGAAAGATATTCCGGTGCGTAGGAGGCCAGCTCCTCTGTATTAAAGCTGTCCATTCCCTCCAGAAGCTCTGTATCCAGCCGGTTGGAGGCCGGAACCAGAAGGTCATCAAAGCGGTAAGAGATGTGGCCGCTCACCGGATGCCAGGTGACATAGGTGCGGGTACGGGTCTTTCCATTGGAATCCTGATAGCTCTCATGGTGAACCTGGCCGCCCCTGGCCTGATAATCCGCCTCTGCCTGCGCATCAAAGGTCCAGTAGGGGAGGTAAATCCCCTGCAGACGGTCCCGCTGGTACAGATGCTTAAGCTCCCCGGGAGCCCAGAACCGCCCCCGCACCCAGCTGGTAAATTTCTGCCCTGCCATCTCCTTGTCAAACTGAAAGGGGATCACTCCGTCGGGAACCAGAGCGTCCTCCTGCTTATCCGCCAGGACATATTTGGAGCCGCAGTAAGGGCACTCCACCGCTGTGCTCAAGGCATCCACCTCCACCTTGGCCCCGCAGCCCTGGCACACCATGGTGTGAGAGGTCTTCTCCTGGGCGCGGATGGTCTGCCTGGCCTCCTGGGTGACGGAGTGCTCCCTTATATTTTCCTCGATATTCTCAATCTCCTGGGAAGCGCCGCAGCTGGGACACTTTAATGTCTGGCTTTCCGGGTCAAACTCCATGACGCTCCCGCAGTTTTTGCATTGGTAAAGCTCCGCCATAGCTTACAGCCCCAGCTTGGCCTTTAAAGCCGCAAGCTCGTCCTCCACCTCCGGGCTGGACTGGGAGGGCTCATCATACTTGCGCATCAAATCCTCCGCCGTGGCCTCCTTCTGGTTCAGCTCCGCCATGGCCTCTGCCTCGTCCAGCATCCGGTTGGCCTTCTCCTCCATCTTGTCAAAGGCGGATAAGGTCTCCCCCGCATTTCCAATGCTGGAGCCCAGCTGATTCATCTTCTCCTGGGTCTTGGCCACCGCCATCTTGGCCTTGATGGCAGAGCGCCTCTGCTCAAGCTGTGCCAGGTCCTTCTCCAGCTTGTCATGCATCCGGCGCATGTGGTCAGAATTTGCCTGGGCTGCGGCATACGCCTGCTCCAGGGACTGCCGCTGTCCGGCCAGAGCCGTCTTCTTCTCCAAAAATACCCGCGCGTCATTCTCATTTCCCGCCCGCAGGGCCTTCTCCGCGTAGCGGGTCAGCTTCTCCATCTCCTGCGCATTCTCGTCCAGATCGCGCTTGGCCTTCTTCTCCGCTGCCATGACTGCTGCTGTCTCCGCCTTCACATTTCCCAAATCGCTCTCAATATCCCTTATGTACTGATCCACCATCTTGGCCGGGTCCTCCGCCTTGTCCAAGAGCGCATTGATATTTGCCGACATGATATCCGTAAACCGCTTTAAAATGTTCGCCATAGATGCATCCTCCTTATAGAATCTGTTTTCACTACAAAGTATATCGGAAACTATCTGGTTTTGCAATTGACAATTCCTCCCGCCGGCCATGTTTCCGGCTTTAGCCGGGCGGAAAAATTAGGCGTCCTTGGGGCATGTGCCCTCCGAAACAGCTGCTTTCGCCGGATCATAGGGCCTGTCCGGGTCCAAAAGCAGGCCGCCGTGAAGAGTCGGGGCCTTGGCGGGCTTCCTGTAATCCCCGTACTCCTTTTTCAGGCGCTTGTCGTAGCCCACCGGCACAGGGATTTTCCGGTTCTCAAAGGGCTTATAGACGGCCTGCGAGAACCAGCTCCGCTTCCAGGTATTTTTCTCCAGATGCTGGATAAATGTGGTGCTGCACACATATTTTCCCGGCTTCCCCGCAAACAGGGCGCAGAGCCTCTCGTAAAAGCCGCAGGCCCGCTCCTGGGGGATGGAGAGAATCCGCCCGATGCGGTTTAACAGCCATCCCGCCCGGGTGGCATTCTCATAATAGTCAAACCGATACCAGGTGTAGAGAACCATCCACACAGTCCGCACCGCCCAGGCCCAAAGCCGGGCTGCGGCCCGGGAATCCGGCATGTTGTCCAGGGGAAATATATCAATAAAAATGCCGCAGTTATAGCCGGCCCGCCTATCCTCCGCATTGCAGCCCGTGGTCCGCGTATCGCGGATCTGCGCGTGGCCCCGGAGGTAATTCTTTTCTGTCCGGTAGGTCTGAAGAAGCAGGTATTCTGGAAGCTCGGCCCTTGCCGCTGCCAAAAACCGGTCGTAGTCCTCCCGCAGCATCACCAGGTCAATGTCGTCATCCCAAGGGATGTAGCCCTCATCGCGGATGCACCCGATGAGGGTTCCGCTGTCCGCAAAATAGGTGAGGCCGTATTTCCTGCATATCCGCTCCACCTCGTCCAGCATGGCAAGCTGCACGGCCCAGACCCGCTTGGTCTTTTCCGTAATCCTATAGCCGCTGCGGACCTCCTCTTTATAAAAATCCGTCTTCTCCACGATAGCCTCCTTCTTTCACAGATCCCGCTCAGGCCCTTCTCCCCAAACGCCTTCTAAACTCAGCTGCGCTTTTTCTTAAGAATCCGTCCCCGGCAAAGAACAGCAGCAGAAAATAGACGGCCGCCCCCGCGCACACCTGCCCGAAGGTCATAAGCGGGCCGGGCGCCAAGACATCTCCCAGCATACGGACCGCCGCGAACATCACGGCTGCTGCCGCAAGCCGTTTCACGCTGCAGGCGGCCAGCAGCCGGGGGCCAATATAGCCCCTGCACAGGTACAGATACATGCAGGTGATAAACACCTCCGCCGCCACAGATGCCCCTGCGGCTCCCGCCGCGCCGAAGCGCGGGATTGCCAGAAGATTTAAAATAAAATTGACCGCAGAGCCCGCTACAATCACCTTGCCGCTCTTCGCCCGCTGGCCGCTGGGGGTCAAAATCAGGCTTCCCATGCAGTCGCTGAGTCCCACCACCAGCACCAGGGGACTGCACACATAGAGGAGCTGGATCACAGGCTCATAACCCGGCCCAAGGAACCATGGCACAAATCCCGGGCTGATGGCTGCCAGCCCCACAGCCATGGGGACTGCTAAGAGCATGACAAAGCTCAGGGATTCTTCTGCCCGGCGGTGAATCTCCTCCATCCGCTCCTCCGCAAAGAGATAGGACATGCGGGCGGAGACCACCGCGTTGTAGGAGAGAATGAGTATCTTGGCCATATTGACAAAGCCTGTGGCGTATTCGTAGTAACCGTTCTGGGTCTTGTCATCGCCGGTGAACCATCCCAGCATGGTCTTGTCCAAAATGGTGTAGACCGAGGTGGCAATAGTGGGCACAAAGTACACCAGGGTCTCCTTGAAATGCCGCTTGATGCTGAGGCTCTTAAAATCCACCTTCACCAGAAAGTGCCTCAGGTATCCCCACATAGAAAGATTGCCCAGAAAGCCCGTGGCCGCGATGAGGGCCACATAGAGGAGCAAATCCTCCCGGCTTTTTATAAAAACAAACAGCATGAGTATGCCCGCGGCTTTGATGATGAGGTTGCGCAGAACAATCAGCCCGTACCGCTCCAGCCCCCCGAAAAACCAGGAGATGTCAAGGGCCACTGCCGCCAGTGTGAGCGTCAGGACCGCGTAGTAGGGACGGTATGCCTGGGAAAACCCGATTACCCCCATCCAGACCACAAGACAGGCCGCTGTGGTCACCGCGCACAAAAGCTCGATTTCCCAGAATAGGCGGCTCCGCTCCTCCTTATTGTCCCGATGGCGGGCAATCTCCCGCTGGCCGTAGGAGGCGGTCCCCAGGGCTGCCAGGATAGCAAAATACTGCACCACCGAATTGGTGTAGCTCTGCACTCCCGTGCCCTCCGCTCCCAGGATCCGGGAAATATAGGGCGTTGTGATAAAAGGCGTGAGCAGGGTCAGCACCTGATAAATCAGGTTATATATATAGTTTTTTTTCACGCTGGGATCTGATTTTTCCCAGTTTTTATTTTTTTTTAAAGACATTGTCTTTTACCGTCCTGTAATTTGGGGCTTTCGCGCAGGCGCAGAGCTCTGCAAGGCTCATTGTAGCAGCTCGCCTGCGGCTCACTGCGGGCATTCGCCTTATAGAGCTCCTGTGCAAGCACAGAGCTCTGCAAGGCTCATTGTAGCATATTCCTCCAGGCGGCGCAATCCTATTGGCGGCGGGACGCGCGCCCTTTTGCAGCCAGGTCCGGTCCATTTTCCTGCAGGCCCGGCAGCGGTTTGACATCCCCCTGGGAATCGTTTATAATCAGAACAGTTTGGGAGGTAATGCCTGTGAATTTTGGAGTGATTATTGTCACCTACAATCGGAAATCCCTTCTTGAAGAATGCCTTTCCTGCGTTCTTCGCCAGAGCGTCCCCTTCTTCCAGGTCTGCGTGGTGGATAACTGCAGTACGGACGGCACCGGGGAGTATCTGGACCAGCTGGCAGCGCGGTTTACGGAGGATGGCGGGCCGGAGGGAGGCTTTCTTGTCTTTCACCTTCCGGAGAATCGGGGGGGCGCCGGCGGCTTTGCGTTTGGCCTTGAGAGGATGGCGGAGGGCCCCTGCGACTGGGTGCTTATCATTGACGATGACGCCATGATAGGCCGCACCTATATGGAGCGGATCGGGCAGGCCATTTTGAAGAATCATTTTCTGGCCTACTCCGGAGCGGTAAAGACAGAGGGCGCTGTGGACACCAGCCATCGGCGAAGAATTTCAAATCCTCTTCTCATGACCTACCGGCCCGTGGATCCAGCAGAATATGAAAAGAAGGCTTTTGTCTACGACATCAGCACCTTCTGCGGTCTGGTGATAAAGACCTCCCTCATCCGGGAAATCGGTCTTCCGAAGGCTGAATATTTTATCTGGTTTGACGACACAGAGTATTGTCTGCGCCTGCGCCGCCGCTCTCCAATCCTCAATGTAAACGGAGCTGTCTTAAATCATAAGACCGCTGCCCCGGGTGCGGCGCCTCCCATTACCTGGAAGCATTTTTACGGGTTCCGGAATTCCATCGACATCGGCAGAGCCTACTCCCTGTGTCCCCCTATTTATATGGCTTATACGGTATTAAATCATATGGCCCATATTGCCATCGACTGGCTGCAGCTGGCGTTTCGCCGGGAGGACGAAAGGACCAAGAGCCTGCGCCGCTACCGGATGCAGATATACCGGGATGTATTGGCCGGGCGCGGCAGGAAGCCGGATGGAAGAGACGCCCGGTATCTTCCGGGAAGCGGCCCTGTCTGAGCAGCTGCCGCAGCCGTTCCCGCCCAGCTGGCGCCGCGTGGCGGCAGCTCAGGCAACGGACATACCCTAAGGGGCACCCAGAGCCTTAAGGGCTCATACTAATAAACGTAACCGTTCAGACGGCGGGTAAACAGGGGCGAAAATAGACGTCAAGCTCGCTTGTAAGTATGTTTTCGCCCCTGTTTACACA
>CALWMT010000175.1 GCA_944382045.1 uncultured Enterocloster sp.
GGGGCTGCTGTGAAGGAGGCCTTTGAGGGGGAGACAGGCAAGATGATTATCTTAAAGCGCGTATCGGATGACCCCTATATCTGCGTGACGGACAGCTGCGATGTACATAAGGTGGCAAATGTGGAGAAGAAGGTTCCCAGAGAATGGATCAATGAAGCCGGCGACTATGTGACAGAGGAATTTGTCAATTATGTGCGCCCGCTGATTCAAGCGGAGCTGACTCCCATCATAACAAATGGACTTCCCAGGCATCTGTATTATACGGATGTGGAAAAAAAGTGAGATAAACTGGTTAAAAATAGATTAATAGGTTAGAGATGTGACCATTTAATAACATAATAACCATATTAACGGCGCACGTTCAGCAGGAATTGCAGTGCGCCGTTATCTGTCTCTGCGCAAAAAAGTGGCATGCAATTTGCTCCCTATTGAAAAAGCAAGGTCAGAGATGTTACTATATTGGAGAAATGGATTAGAAAAGGAGAGCATATGGGAAGCAAAGAGATGATTTGCAGCATTGCAGAGACAAAGAACGAAAGAATCGCGGACATCAACCATGCGGTCTGGAGCTATGCGGAAGGCGGCTACCAGGAGCATAAGAGCGCTGCTAAGCTTATAGAGGTTCTGCGGTCCGAGGGATTCGCGGTGGAGGAGAGGGCCGGGGGCATCGAGACGGCTTTCATCGGAAGCTATGGGAGCGGAAGCCCCGTGATCGGAATATTGGCGGAATATGACGCCCTCCCCAATTTGAGCCAGGAGGCGGGAAATGCAGAGCGGTGCCCGATTGAGGGACAGCGGTTTGGCCATGGCTGCGGTCACAGCGCTCTGGGTGCAGGGGCTGTGGGAGCAGCCTTGATCGTGAAGGAATATCTGAAGGAAACAGGCCTGCCCGGTACGGTAAAGCTGTTTGGCTGTCCGGCAGAGGAGACAGGATTTGGAAAGGCATTTATGGCAAAGGCCCACTGCTTTGATGGGCTGGACATGTGCTTTTCCTGGCACCCGGCGGACGCAAATACCAATTTCCCGAGGGCTATTGCCAACTATGCGGTGCGCTTTGATTTTAAGGGCCGCAGCTCCCATGCGTCCAGCGCCCCGGAGCAGGGCCGGAGTGCCTTGGATGCCTGCGAGCTGATGAATGTGGGCGTGAATTATCTGCGGGAGCATGTACCTGCGTCCACGCGGATGCACTACGCGTACCTGGACTGCGGCGGGGATGCGCCCAATGTGGTGCAGGATCATTCCTCCCTGCTGTATTACGTGCGCGGGCCGCGTCTTTCCCAGTGCACGGAGGTCCTGGAGCGGGTGAAGAAGATTGCCCAGGGCGCTGCTCTGATGACAGAGACAGAGGTGCATATCCAGGTGCTGGGCGGCCTCAATGACTATATCCCCAATGATACTGCCTCCCGGCTGCTGGCGGATGCCTTTTTGGCTTACGGCGGGCCGGATTTCGGTGAGGAGGAATACGCCATTGCCCGGAAATTTTTCGAGACTCTGCCCGAGGAGGATCGGAAGAGGGCTGCGGCATCAGGCGCAAGGCTGAACGGAATCAGCGAGGAGGAGTTTGCGGCCCGTCCCCTGAGCACGGCTGTGGAGCCCTACAGCGAGAAGGTGCGCCAGACCCTTATGCCTGGGTCCACGGATGTGGGTGACGTGAGCCACATTGCTCCCACCGGCCAGTATATGGTGACCGGGGTTGTACTGGGAACAGGCGACCACACCTGGCAGTTTACCGCCCAGATTGGAACCTCCATCGGGGACAAGTCCGCCCAGTCGATTGCCCGGGCTATTGCCTATGCCAGCGCACAGGTTTATGAGGATCCCGGATTGGCGGAGCAGGCAAAGAGGGAGCTTTTGGAGGAGACAGGAGGCGTCTATGTGTCTCCGATTCCGGATGGCATGAAGCCAGGAGAGGGGGTATAAGATGGCATTTGACAGAGCAAAGGAGCATTTGGATCGATTGGGACTTGGGGACCGGGTGAAGGAGTTTTCCGTCTCCAGCGCTACGGTGGAGCTGGCAGCCCAGGCTGTGGGCTGTGAGCCCGCTCACATCGCGAAAACCCTGTCCTTTATGGTGGACGGTGCGCCGGTTTTAATTGTGGCAGCCGGGGATGCCAAGGTGGATAATCCGAAATATAAGGCCTGCTTCCACACAAAGGCCAAGATGCTCACGCCTCAGGAGGCGGAGGAGCTTGTGGGCCATGCAGTGGGCGGCGTGTGCCCCTTCGGGGTAAATGAGGGGGTGCAGGTGTTCCTGGACGAATCCCTAAAGCGCTTTGACGTGGTGTACCCAGCCTGCGGCAGCGCCAACAGCGCGGTGCGGCTGACCATACCGGAGTTAGAGAAGAGCTCAGGGTATAAGGCCTGGGTGGACGTGTGCAAGGGATGGAGTGAAGCGGCGGAGTGAGATAAGTATAAAAGCAGAGGATAGAAGTGAGCGGCATTTACAGGGCCTGAAGGGGGGACTGTGAATGCCGCTTTTGCATATTAAATAAAGAAGTGAATGGGGGATGCGATATAATATAGATTATGTCGTATAAAACAAGGACTCATTTCCAAAAAATGGTTGCTAATTCTTTATTATTTGAAATTATTGCGAATATTTGGCTAAGGTATGCAGAAAAAAACATTGAAAAAACACCTGCTGCGTGCTAGAATACACCTAGAATTTTCATGACAATTGATTGACAGAACTCGAGAGACTATTAAGTGTGACATAATCTATATTATGTCGTTTGATGTCGCTGGGCACGGGGGGGGGGGTATAAGCCTGGCACCCTCCTTTTTCATGCAGCTGTACACATTATCCGGTCGATCAGCCAGAAAGGAAGCGGAATTGTGCAGAATATTATCGATATACATGCGCACATATTACCAGGGCTGGATGATGGCTCCTCGAACTGGGAGGAGACGGAGACGCTTTTGGAAATGGCTTGGGGACAGGGAATCCGCCATATCATTGCGACACCCCATTTTTCCAAAAGGACAGACAGGAGAGAGCAGGAAGGCCTTTGGGATAAGATGGCGTCAATACGAAAAAGGGAGAAGCACGGAATGTCATTCAGCCTGGGGCAGGAGATTCTATATTTTGAGGAGCTGCCGGATTACCTGGAGAAGGGATGGGCCTTGAGCCTGGCGGGGAGCCGATATGTGCTGGTAGAATTCAGTCCGGCGGCGGCCTTTTCCTCCATGCTGCGGGCTGTGCGGCAGCTTGCGGGGAGCGGATATCTTCCGGTGCTTGCCCATGTGGAGCGGTATCGCTGCCTGCATGAGAAGGAGCATCTGGAGGAGCTCATCGAGGGAGGCGCCTACGCACAGATGAATTACCGAAGCCTGGAGGGTAGCGTGGTATCCTCCCGAACGCGGTGGTGCAGGCGGCAGGTTCTGGCAGGAAATATCCATTTCCTGGGAACAGACACGCATCACGCAGATTACCGCACGCCGAGGATCGAGAAGGCGGCAGCCTGGCTGGTCCGGCACGCAGGCAAGGAACGAGCGGAGCAGCTGGTTTGCGGGAATCCAGGGCATATTCTGGCGGACCGCGTTCTGGCGAGGCAGTAAGGCCGCACAGCACAGAATGGCCCTTGGCCGCGCAAATACAGCAGCAGAGGATGGAATTTTTATGAAAAAAAAGTATGAAAATGACGACGAGATGCAGATTGACCTGCTGGAGATACTTTATGCCTTCCGGCATAGGCTTTGGATGATTCTTTTGGCGGTTCTCCTGGGGGGAATCGGCGCAGGCGTCTATACCCGGACTATGATCACACCCACCTATACCTCTCCCTCCATGATGTACGTCATATCCAAGGAGACTACACTGACCTCTCTGGCAGATCTCCAGATCGGCAGTCAGCTGACAAATGATTACCGGGTAGTGATCACCAGCCGGCCGGTGCTCCAGGAGGTGATCGACAATCTGAGCCTGAATATGACCTATAGGCAGCTGGACAATATGCTTACGATAGAAAATCCCGCGGACACCCGAATTCTCTCCGTGACCGTCACGGATCCGGATCCAGTGCGGGCCAAGACCATTGTGGATGAGGTGTGCCGGATTTCCTCGGACTACATAGGCGACATTATGGAAATGATTCCTCCGAAGATTATCGAGGACGGAGCGGTGGCGGACAGTCCCTCCTCCCCAAGCCTGCGCAGGAACGCAGCCATGGGCGGACTGCTCCTTGGCATGCTGGTGTGCGGCATCATCACCCTGCAGGTGATTTTGAATGACACCATCCGCACCGAGGAGGATGTGGAGCATTACCTTGGGCTCTCCGTGCTGGCGTCTATCCCCTGGGAGGAGACGGAAAAAACAGAGAAGAGCAGCGGAAGACGGGGAAAGCGGAGCAAGCATGAAAAACGGAAGAGAGGGAAGAAGAAGGAGCATGGAGCAGCAGATCATCACGCTGGAGAAAACACAGAAGGATAATTACTTTTACAGCGAGGCCATAAAAACCCTCCGGACTAACATACAGTTCTGCGGAAGCGGAATCCAGGTGGTTATGTTCACCAGCTCCCTTCCCAATGAGGGAAAGAGTGAGACCACCCTGTCCCTGGCAGAGTCCCTGGGGAGTATTGGAAAGAAAACCCTGCTTATCGACGCGGATATGCGCAAATCCGTATTTGCCTCTCGCTATGGGATTACGGGCAGGATCAACGGCCTCTCCCAGTACCTATGCGGACAGAAGACCCGCGAGGAGGTCATCTATCCGACCAGCCTGGAAAATGTAGACTTTATACTGGCAGGGCCCTATTCGCCAAATCCCTCGGAGCTTTTGGAGGACCCCTTGTTCAAGGAGCTCATCGAGTCGGCGCGGGAGAGCTACGACTATGTGATCATTGATACGCCGCCCATGGGCAACCTGATTGACGGTGCGATCATCGCCAGTCAGTGCGACGGGGCAGCCCTGGTGGTGGAGGCGGGAGCCATCAGCTACCGCCTGGCCCAGAAGGTGAAGAGCCAGCTGGAGCGCAGCGGCTGCAGGATTCTGGGCGCCGTGTTAAGCAAGGTGGGAGGCGATGAAAATGGACGGTATTATGACTCCTATTATAAGAAGTATTACGGGAAATATTATGGAGCTTATAAATATTAACGGATGAGCGCGGACCGGAATCCGCGCGGAGGGTTCCGCGGGCGGGGCGCTTGGCGGATGAGCGGACGAAGAAGGAAGGTATACGGACGAGGGAGCGGCCGGCGCGGATACGGCGGACGGCATGGCGGGAGCCGGCGGGGAGGGCGCGCAAAGCGTCTGCTGGCCCCGGCAGCCGGGCTGGCGCTGTTTCTCGCCGCGGCCCTTATCTGGTATGGGTACGGCGTATATCAGGAGCGGCAGCAGGCCCTGGCCCTGGCGGAGTCCTGGGAGCCGCCGGTCAGGACAGAGGAGGATGAGAGGCTTGGAGATATCGTGGAATATCAGGGAAGGACCTACCGCCGCAATACCTATGTCCGGGCGGTGCTGCTTCTGGGCATCGACCGGACGGAGACCCTGGAGGAGACGCAGGTGGCAGGAAGCGGCGGCCAGGCCGACGCCATCTTCCTGGCTGCTCAGGACACCGCCAGGGACAGCCTGCGGCTTCTCATGATTCCCCGGGATACCATGACGCCCATCACCCTCACAGATCTAAGCGGCAATGTGCTGGGGCAGGATGTGCAGCATCTGACTCTGGCCTACGCCTATGGGGACGGGAGGGAAAAGAGCTGTGCCTACACGAAGGAGGCGGTAAGCGGGCTTCTGGAGGGCCTT
>CALWMT010000176.1 GCA_944382045.1 uncultured Enterocloster sp.
AAAGCGCCTTTCCCTTATACCGGCCGCCATAGAGCTCCACCTCCTTAAAGCTTCCATCCTCGTTTAAGGGAACACAGCCGTGATAGAGCAGATTTCCGTTGTACACCTTATAGAGACTCCCCTTAGCCAGAAGAAAGCGGATGTGCTGCTGCAGCTTCTCACAATTCATAAAGGCCTTCTCCAGGCGCTCCATGACAGACTCCTCCTCCGGAGTAAGCGCATAGGGAGCCATCTGATTCAGGGTCGGGAAATGCGTGTCCAAAAGAGGATATTCCTTGTCTCCCAAACGGAGAACGCCTGCCTCAAGGTCCATACGATGCAGAAGGTTTCTGTCCTCCAATCCGAATTCCGGATGGCTCTTGATAATCTGTCCCTCCACCTTAAACTGAATCATCGAAATCGCCTTATGCATCTTTTGATTGAGCTCCACCTCCCCGGGTGTCAGATCCGCAGAATCCCCCTTTAGGGCAAAGCAGGTACAGGGGTCATCCTTATATGTATTCAGGGCAAGGGTTGCCAAAGGAAGCAGATTGATTCCGTAGCCATCCTCCAGGATATCCAAATTTCCGTACCGAGCGCAGATGCGGATTACATTTGCAATGCATCCCCTCTGTCCGGCTGCCGCTCCCATCCAGAGCACGTCGTGATTCCCCCACTGAATGTCCACCGAATGGTAGCGCATTAGTTTATCCATAATAATGTGCGGCCCCGGTCCCCGGTCATAAATATCCCCTAAAATATGCAGATGGTCAACCACCAGCCGCTGAATCAGCTCGCAGAGGGCCACGATAAACTCTCCTGCCCGGCCTAAACGGATAATGGTCTGGATAATGGCATTATAGTAGGACTCCTTATCCCGCATATCCACCTTCTCCGTGATCAGCTCCTCAATCACATAGGCGAACTCCGGCGGAAGGGCCTTGCGCACCTTTGATCGGGTATACTTGCTGGCAGCCCGCTTGCTGACCTCGATCAGCCGGTAAAGGGTAATCTTGTACCAATCCTCCTTATTGTTTGTCTGCTCCAGGATCTGCGCCATCTTTTCTCTGGGATAATAAATCAGGGTGGCCAGCGTCTGCTTATCCCCATTGCTCAGGGTATTGCCAAACACATCGTTCACCTTGCGGCGGACGGATCCGGAGCCATTCTTCAGCACATGGGAAAATGCCTCGTACTCTCCATGGATATCCGTAAGAAAATGCTCCGTTCCCTTGGGCAGATTCAAAATCGCCTCCAGATTGATAACCTCTGTGGAAGCCGCGGCGATTGTTGGATACAGATCCGACAGACGCTCCAGATAGCGCATCTGCATATCATCCATATGTCTGTTTCTCCTTTCTTTTTCTCTATAACCATCGGGCAGGCCGCCTATTCCTTTATCCATATCAAGCACGCTTCCAGCCCGAATGCACGTTCTAATGCGCTCTAAAACAGGCCGCTGTACTTTGGCACGGGATAGTCCAGCTCAAAGCAGCTGCAAAGCTCCATAAAATCCTTGATGCTCTTCGTCAGCATCTTGTCCCTGTGGTGTACCATATAAAACCAGCGCTTAAACTCTGCCCCCTCCACGCGGATGGAGTAAATCATCCCCCTCTCCAAGGGTGCAGATACCATGCGGCGCGGAACCACAGAAATTCCCAGGCCGTGGATAACTCCGTTGACCAGGGCCGTAGTGCTCATCGCCTCCCAAACCGGCTCCACATAAAGGTTCAGCCGCTCCATCACCTCATCAAATACCTCTCTTGTCCCGCTTCCCTTTTCTCTGAGAAGGAGACGCTGCCGCTTGAATTCCTCTGGCGTAAGCACCTGTCCAGGACCAAAGGGCTCCCTTGCTGGAGCGATTACCGTAAGAAAATCCTCTAAATACGGCTTGGCCTCCAGATATTCATGGTGCACAGGGCTCTCAACCAATGCCAAATCAATTGCATTGTCAAGGAGCTTTTTCTCCATCATTTCCGAGCTTCCAATTGCCACCCGCACATCGATGCCCGGATACCGTTTGGAAAATGCCTCCACATAGGATGGCATAAATTGCGAGCCGATCGTGATGCTGGATCCGATCCGCAGAACCCCCAGAGCATCCCAATTTTTAATCCCCCGCTCCATATCGTCATAGAGTGCCAGAATACGCTGTGCATATTCCCTGTACTGCTCTCCCGCTTCTGTCAGATACAGCCGCCTGCCCAGGCGGTCAAATAGGTTGACCCCATAATACCTTTCCAGCTCATGGATGGCCACCGTCACTGCGGGCTGGGCAGTATAGAGCTGCTCTGCCGCCTTTGTCAGATTGCAGCCGCAGTCACAGACAGTCAAAAAAATACGGATGTGGCGTATCGTCATAAGAGGCCCTCTCTTATATAAAATTCGTTATAGAAACAATATAATTATATTATTTCCATAATATAAAATCAAGTGCTATAGTAAATTCATAAGAGTTCTTCACCGCTGTGGGGGATCGAAAGGGAGGCGCATTCGATATGAAATATTACATTCGTTCCGGTAAGCTCTACACCTCTGGCAGTCCCGGCTCCTCTGCCTGTCTCTGCTCCATTGCGGGTCCCTTCTTCACTGCCGCGAAATCTGTGGAGGGAGAAAAGGGGGAGCTTATCCTGCGGACATCGATTGTCCATGACAGGACTCGGAAATATCCCGAGGCAAAGTCCTACCAGATGGAGGCTCCGGATGGCTCCGTGCTTGCCGAGGGGCATCTCCTCTATGCGGAGGGCGAACATCCCCAGTGTCTGGGGCGGCTGCCTCGAGTAGACCGTGTCGCGCTCACCGCCGGCAGCCGTCCATATACCCTTTGGATGCGCAACAGCCAGTATTATGTGCTCTCGGCGGAGGAGCCTCCAGCAGAGAAGCTTCCAGCAGAAGCCTCTCCGCCGTCCAGGCAGTCCTCCAGCAGCCGTGCAATGGAAATCATTCACAATCAAGATGCAGGGGGATGGAATGTAGAGGCATCCGAAAGCTTTTCTCCCGGCATGATTATGGGTGTATTTATCTTCTCACGCTATCTGGATAAGGAAAATGAATTTGTCATTGTATAGAAAGGAAGCTATATGAACCGAACCATTTTAAAAAAGCTGTTTTTTTCCACCCTCTATCTGAGCACCTTTACCTTTGGAGGGGGATATGTCATCATCAGTCTATTAAAGAGCAAATTTGTAGACGAGCTGGGATGGATTGACAGTGAAGAAATGCTGGATCTCACTGCAATTGCCCAGTCCTCCCCCGGCGCCATCGCAGTCAACGGCGCCATCGTGGTGGGCTGCAAGCTGGCGGGAATTCCCGGCATTCTCTGCTCCATTGCCGGAGCCATTCTGCCGCCCTTTGTAATCATCTCCGTCATCTCCTATTTTTATGCTGCCTTCTGTGAAAGCTTTATCGTGCAGGCACTTTTAGCCGGCATGGCGGCGGGAGTCGGCGCTGTGATTATCTCTGTGGTATACGATATGGCAAGGGATATTTTTAAAGCCCGCGATCCTCTGCTGCTCCTCATCATGGGCGGCGCTCTCGCTGCAAACTGCTGGCTTCATGTCAATGTGATTCTTATTATCCTGGCAGCCGCCGGCATCGGACTTTTCCGTTCTCTTCTCTGCAGAAAACCGGCTTTTGTCCGCCCTCTGGCAGATCATCGGAAATCCAGACGGCAGAAGACATTTCGTGAAAGAACATTGGAGTAAGGAGGCTCTCTATCATGATTTACCTTCAGCTTTTTTTTGCCTTTCTCCAGATTGGAGCGCTGAGCTTTGGCGGCGGCTACGCTGCCATGCCGCTGATACAGGCCCAGGCCATAGACAAATATCACTGGATTTCCATGTCCGATTTCACCAGCCTGATTACCATCTCAGAAATGACGCCTGGCCCCATAGCCATTAATTCTGCCACCTTTGTGGGGACACAGACCGCAGGTATCCTCGGCGGCCTGGCAGCCACTGCTGGCTGTATTCTTCCCTCCTGCATCTTTGTCACGCTTCTGGCCTGGCTCTATACCCGTTACCGCAATTTGAGCCTGATGCAGGGAATTCTGGGCGCTCTCCGGCCTGCCGTCGTCTCTATGATTCTCACCGCGGGAATCACGATCCTTCTCCCTGTATTTTTTACAGACGGCGTCTTTTCCCTCTCCTTGGGCAGCCTGCATCTGCGGGGGATTCTCCTCTTTCTCGGAGCCCTTCTTCTCCTGCGCCGCTTCAAGCTGGATCCAATCAAGTGCATGGTGCTCTGCGGACTGGCAGAGACGGTCTGCCGCCTGGCAGCGTAACCCTGCGGACTGGCTTCTATCTGCACAGGCTGCCAGCCCGCAGAACAGGGGCAGCGTATGTCTCCTAGATAGAACCAGAGGGGTAGCGCATGTCTTCCAGATGGTATATAATAGCGTCAGCAGACTTTGCAGCAGTCAGGAGGAATGAGAAAAATGGAATTTGCAGAGTACTTTCCCATATGGGATAAGCTGACGCCATCGGAGAAAGAGCGGCTGTCTCGCGGAGCAGTCCTTCGGCAGGTAAAAAAGGGAGCTCTCCTCCACAACGGATCCATGGACTGCCTGGGGCTTCTTCTGGTCCGCGAAGGCCAGCTCCGCGCATACATATATTCTGATACCGGCCGGGAGGTTACGATCTACCGGCTTTTTGTGCTGGATATCTGGCGTTTCTCTGCCTCCTGCATCATGCAGAGTATCCAGTTTGACATTACCATTGAAGCGGAAAAGGATTCCCTGATCTGGGTAATTCCACCGGAGCTGTACAAGGATGTGATGGAGCACTCCGCTCCCCTCGCCAATTACACCAGCCAGATTATGGCAAGCCGCTTCACGGATGTGATGTGGCTGGTAGAGCAGATCATGTGGAAAAGCCTTGACCAGCGGCTGGCTGCATTTCTTCTGGAGGAGAGCAGCCTGGAGGACAGCCCTGTCTTAAGACTGACCCACGAGAAGATCGCCAGCCATATGGGCACCGCCCGGGAAGTCATCACGCGAATGCTCCGCTATTTTCAGGAGGAAGGGATGGTCTCTCTTTCCCGCGGCACCATCACCATACAGGACCCGGAACGGCTGGCTCGTCTGCAGGATTGACAGCCCCTTGACCCGTTTAGACGTGCGGGTGCGCCCTGTGCATTTTCTGCTGCCCCTCCGCTTTCCCCGCTCGTGCCCGGCAGATCAGCTGGGTCATAGTCCCCATCGGACAGTAAACGCACCAGGAGCGGGGTTTAAAGAGCAGCATAGTGATAAGCCCCAGGATCGTTGAGGTCAGCATAACGCTGTAAAATCCAAAGGCAAACTGGGCAATCCATGTAGCCGGCGCCTGGCCGCTGTAAGCCCAATGCCACGGCAGTCTGAACGTCCACAAAAGTGTCACGGCCTGACTCAAATCCCGCGCGCCAGAAAATACCAGCCAGGTATTCCAAAGCATCTGCAGAAACATAAGCAGAAAAAATGCCAGAAATCCATAGCGGAAGCCCTTGCTCTTCATCCAGCCCGGCACATCCTTTTTCCGAGAAAAGCCCAATCTTCCGCCCAGCAGGCCAAAAAGACGCCCTCTTCCGCAATACCGGCTGCAGTACGCTTTTCCCCCTCCCGCCGCGGCAATTAACAGCGGAATGAAAAAGCACAAAAGTCCCAGCCATGCAAAAAGTATATTGAAGAATCCCAGGACAAGGTAGACAAGGGATGCGATCCAAAGATATTCATACCATTTTCTCTTCACAGCTCCACCTCCCGTATAACAATCACA
>CALWMT010000177.1 GCA_944382045.1 uncultured Enterocloster sp.
ACCCTTGCCGCTCTCAGCCCAGACAGACGGCAGGCGCTGATTTCCCGCACCCGGGAATTTTATGCCTGGAGCAGCAGGGATGCCGCCAATGGGGATTTTCTCATCCGCCCCTCCGGCCTTCCCGCGCCTGAGGGTCCAGCAGATTTTTCTGTAACCCGGCAGGATGGCCTCACCCTTTACCTGGCCCCGGTGTCATCCTCCCCGCTGGGAAGCTTTCAGCTGTACTTTGATATCCGCGGCCTTGACTGGGAGGACCGAAAGCTCCTCTCCCTGTACCAGCTCCTCCTCACAGAGCTTGACACCCGCCTCCATACCTCCGACGAGCAGAAAACGCTGGAGCAGGAATACCTCCACGGCTGTTCCTTTGACGAGGTCTTCCCCGGGAAAAATGCCGGGGAGAACAGCCATCCCATACTGAGCGTGTTCTGGTACTGCCTGTCCGAGGATTTCTCCCAGAGCCTGGAGCTTCTTCTCGACATTATGACCGGAGCCGCGTATGAAAACAGGGAACGGATTCTGCAGGTTTTGGAGAAATACCTGCCTGACTACGACCTGGCCAAGCCGGAAAATGCGCCTTCCCTGGCCTCCAGCCTGGCAGAGAGCTATATCCGCCAGGATGCCTGGTTCCGCTATCTCTTAAACAGTCCGGAAATATATGACTTTTTGAAGGGCATCAGGGAGCGGCTTACGCAGGAGCCCTCCTGGATTTGTGAGCTGGCCGGAAAGCTTAAAAGCCTGGCCGTGCGCACCGCGAATCGGACGAACCTTGTATTTCTGGCCGCCGCCGGGGAGGCCGCTCTTCCCTCTATAAGGGAGCAGGCGGCCCGCCTGCTGGGAAAGCTGCCCGAGGCAGGGGATGCTCGGAATGCTGGCAGCCTTCCCCCCAAGGTGCGGCGCATCGGGGCGGTCTGCGACAATCCCTCCCTGGAAATCCGCATGCTGGGCGATTTTAGGAGAAAGCCGGAATTTAAGGGCCGCTATCTCCCCTTCCTCCTAGCGCTGAGCGACAAGTACCTCCGGCCCGCCGTGCGCTACCAGGGGCAGGCCTATGACAGCGGCATTGATTTTCTGCTGCCGGACGGATATTTTTCCCTGTGGAGCTGTGCGGACGGGGACGGTGCTTCCACCATTCCCATTTTTCAAAATGCGGGAAGAGCCCTAAAAACACTCTCCATCTCCCAGGAGGATTTGGACGGCTATATTCTCAGCGCCTACGCCCAGGCGCTTCCCCCCGTGGGCCGTCTGGGACGCGCCATGCGCTCCATGCGCCGGCACTTTGCGGGCATTGATGAAAAGGCCCTTCTGGACATGGCGGCTGACATTCCCCGGGCCTCCCTGGCTGACCAGCAGGATGCCGCCGCTGTAATCCAGACGCTCTTAGAGAATGGTCCCCTGGCAGCCGCAGGCAGCCGGTCCTGCCTGGAGGCAGCGCAGATGTATTTTGATGAAATCATTCGGATACGCCCTGGTAGTTGAGCGAATATATGGCATATTGTTATAATTTTGTCGAATTTTTGTTATTTTTTTATCTAAATTGACAGTCAAAAGAATCGTGCTATAATGAGTTTTGAAGGGATTGTATTAGAAAAAATACAATCATCCCGTGCGATTAAAACAGAAAGGAGAGCACAATTATGTCAAGTATGCCAAATGTAACTCTGCAGAACACCTACCAGCTTTTCATCGGCGGCAAGTGGCGGGACGCCTCGGACGGCGTCACCTTCACCACCTCCTGCCCGGCCAACGGGGCGCCTCTTGCCAAGTGCGCGGAGGCCACCCGGGATGACGTGGACTTAGCTGTGCAGGAGGCCTGGAAAGCCTTCGCCTCCTGGAAGCACGTGACAGTCAATGAGCGGGCCGCCATCCTCAACAAGATTGCGGACATCATCGATGCCAATACGGAGCACCTGGCTATGGTGGAGTCCTTGGACAACGGCAAGCCCATCCGCGAGACCATGGCCGTGGACATTCCCATGGCAGCCCAGCATTTCCGCTATTTCGCCGGCTGCATCATGGCGGAGGAGGGAAGCGCCAAGATGCTGGACGAGAATACCCTGAGCCTGATTCTCCGGGAGCCCATCGGCGTGGTGGGCCAGATTGTTCCCTGGAACTTCCCCTTCCTCATGGCGGCCTGGAAGCTGGCTCCGGTTCTTGCCAGCGGCTGCTGCACCGTATTTAAGCCCTCCAGCACCACACCCTTAAGCGTTCTGGAGCTGGCCCGCCTGGTGCAGGATGTAATCCCCGCAGGCGTGTTCAACGTCATCACCGGCTCCGGCTCAAAATCCGGACAATATATGCTGGAGCACAAGGGCTTCCGCAAGCTGGCCTTCACCGGTTCCACGGAGGTGGGGCGGAACGTTGCCGCCGCTGCGGCTGACAAGCTGATTCCCGCCACATTGGAGCTGGGCGGCAAATCCGCCAATATTTTCTTTGAGGACTGCAATTGGGAGCAGGCCATGGACGGCCTGCAGATGGGCATCCTCTTTAATCAGGGGCAGGTCTGCTGCGCAGGCTCCCGTGTCTTTGTCCAGGAGAGCATCTATGACCGCTTCGTGGAGGACGCGGTAAAGCGCTTCAATCAGGTTAAGGTGGGGCTTCCCTGGGAGGCGGACACCCAGATGGGCAGCCAGATAAATAAGGGACAGATGCATAAGATTCTCCGCTATGTGGAGCTGGCCAAAGAGGAGGGCGCCAAGGTGCTCTGCGGCGGCGTTCAGGATACGGACGGCGAGCTGGCGGAAGGCTGCTTCCTGCGTCCCACCCTGCTGGGCGATGTGGACAACCATATGCGGGTGGCCCAGGAGGAGATTTTCGGGCCGGTGGCCTGCGTTATCAAATTCAAGACCGAGGATGAGGTCATCGCCATGGCCAACGACAGCGAGTACGGCTTGGGCGGCGCGGTCTGGACCAGAGATATCAACCGGGCCATCCGGGTGGCCAGAGGCGTAGAGACCGGGCGCATGTGGGTCAACACCTACAACTCCATCCCCGAGGGCGCTCCCTTCGGCGGCTACAAGACCTCCGGCATCGGCCGGGAGACCCACAAGGTGATCCTGGACCATTATACACAGATGAAGAATATTATGATTAATATCGGCGAGACGCCTACGGGATTTTATCCGGTGAAGTAACGCAGTGTCCGCGTCAAGGCCTGCGCTTGCTGGATGTGGAAAAGGAGCTGGCATGAATTATTATCTTGGAATTGACAATGGAGGAACCACAACGAAGGCGGCCCTGTTTGATGAACAGGGCCGCCAGGCCGGAGCGGCCGAGGAATTTACGCAGGCCGTCTATCCCCAGCCTGGCTTTGCCGAGCGTGATATGGAAGAGATGTGGGAGGCCAACTGCCGTGTGATTCGGAGGGTTATCGAATCCACTGGCATCGATCCCGCCCAGATCCGTGCCGCCGCCGTCTGCGGCCATGGCAAGGGACTATATCTGTGGGGCCAGGACAATGCGCCTGTGCGCGCCGGCATTCTCTCCGCAGATAACCGCGCTTATTCCTATCCGGCCGCATGGCGTGCGGACGGCAGGGAGAAGGCGGTTTCTGCTTATACCTGCCAGCATATAATGGCCTGCCAGCCCATTCCCCTGCTTGCCTGGCTCCGCGATCATGAGCCGGAAAGTCTCCGGCATATAAAATATATTTTTTCCTGCAAGGACTATATCCGGTTCCGTCTGACAGGCGGGGCCTATGCGGAGCGCACAGATTATTCCGGCAGCGGGCTGCTGAACCTGTACACCGGGGAATATGACGCACGTATTCTCGAGGCCTTTGGCCTCGAGAAGCTTTCCTGTGCGCTCCCTCCGTTAAAAAATGCAGCTGATCTCTGCGGATATGTGACAGAGGAAGCCGCAAAACGGACCGGCCTCAGAGCCGGTACGCCGGTTGCCGGCGGGATGTTCGACATCGATGCCTGTGCTCTGTCCGCAGCTGTAACCAGTCCCAATCAGGTATGTATGGCCGCAGGCACCTGGAGTATCAACGAGTGTATCCTCCCTCAGCCCATAGCAGATGGAAGAGTGCTGATGAATTCTCTGTTCTGTCTCCCGGGATGGTATCTCATCGAGGAGTCCAGTGCTACAAGTGCGGCGAATCTGGCCTGGTATCTCCGAAATCTGGCGCCAGAGGCCGATGATATTTATAGGGAAATCAATCGGGAGGCTGCCTCTGTCTCCCCAGAGGACTCCTGTCCGATTTTTCTTCCGTTTATTATGGCCAGCAATGTGCATCCCAACGCGAAGGGCTCCTTTGTGGGAATTACTGCCTATCACACAAGGGCTCATATGGTGCGCAGCATCTATGAGGGAATCGCATTCTCCCACCGCTGGCATTATGAAAAGCTCCGGCGCTGTATGGACAGGGATCCCGACAGTATCCGGCTGACAGGAGGGGCCGCACGGTCAAATGTCTGGGTGCAGATTTTTGCCGATGTACTGAAGCTGCCCGTCCGGACATCCTCGATCACAGAGACCGGCGCCCACGGCTGTGCGATCGCGGCCGCCGCGGCCATGGGGGATTATAATGACATCCCCTCTGCCGTCAATGCCATGACTCATCTTTCCGATCCGGTACTGCCGCAAAGCCAGTATTTTGCCGCCTACGACAAAAAATATTCCCTGTATAAGCGCGTGATTGAGGCGCTGGAGCCTGTGTGGGACAGCTTTTTGTAAAAGCGTGGTCCGTTTATTTACGTTTTCTTTCGGGCAGAATCTTCCAGCATTTGTTTCACTACTCTGTCAAAGTCCGAGGTAATTTGCTGATGTTTATTAAACACTTCATACTCTGCCTCCGCTTTTTCCTTTGCTGCTTTTCTGGAAATACTGCCCTTATCCTTTAAAATATCATATCTCCTGAATGCGAGAAACTCATTAACGCTGCCAGAAAATTCCTCCATTGTAAACGTATTTTCACGCTCAATTAAATCTTCAATCTTGTTGAACTACTCGAATTTTTCGAGCAGTTGCTTCTTCCTGCAACTCCTCTGTTTTATATATTTCTTTCAGATGATAATTAATCGTGTGACTTTCAACACCGAACAACTCCCCTCTTATCCCCCAAAAATAGGTTGAGCCGGCAAACCTGGCCACCCGCCAAGTCCACCGGCTTAGTAAGGAATTTACTCTATGTAAAAAGCTCTGACTGCTTGTTTATGTCTAAGAGTATAGAGGATATTTGTGACAGAAGTTTGGACAGATGCTAAAGCATTTCTAAAGAGATTTAAAATGCTATAACCAATTTCTACAGAATTCCTTTCGTTTTTCTTTCGTTGACATATAATATTATATGCTGTATAGTATTAGCATAACGGAGGGATGCTTATGGTATTTAATACAGGCTCCGCCCTCCTGGACGCCATCGTGCTTGCGGTGGCCTCCAGGGACGCGGAGGGAACCTACGGGTACAAGATCACCCAGGATGTGCGCCAGGCCATCGACATATCGGAATCCACCCTGTACCCCGTGCTGCGCCGCCTTCAGAAGGAGGAGTGCCTTGCGGTGCAGGATGTGGCAATCGACGGGAGGAACCGGCGGTATTACCGGCTGACAGAGAAGGGGCGGGCCCAGTTAAAGCTCTACCGGGGCGAGTGGGCCGCATATTCGCAGAAGATCAGCCGCATATTTAAGGAGGCCAGGCTATGACCAGGGATGCATTTATGAGAGAGCTTGCGTACCTGCT
>CALWMT010000178.1 GCA_944382045.1 uncultured Enterocloster sp.
GCCGGATCGTAGGTGGTCAGCATCCCCGGACTCTGGGAGGAGGCGTTCCAGGACGTCACCGGGATCACCCGGCTGGCCCCCAGAAATCCTATCTTCTTTCCCTGGGCTTCAAGGATAACCGGCGCCTTCGCCTCGTCCAGGTTCTTTCCCGCTCCCACCCGGCGGATGCCCGCCTCGTCCAATATCTCACATGTGTCTAAGAGGGCCTCCGTTCCGTAATCCAGGGCGTGATTGTTGGCGAGGGTCACAATGTCCACTCCCATCTCCTGCAGCAGGCTCACCCGCTCCGGGGCAAGGCGGAAGGTGTACTGCTTATCCGGAGCCGGCGTACCCCTGTGGCTGAAGGGGAATTCCTGGTTGGCCATGAAGATATCCCCGGCCCCGATCACCTCCGCCAGCTTAGAATCCACCACGCCCCGGATCCCTCCGGCCGCCTCGTAGGCGGCCAGCACGTGATCCGACAGGTAGATGTCCCCGGCAAAGACCAGGCGGACGGGGAGCTCCTCCTCCGGCTGCGCACCTTGGCCTTCCTCCGCCTGCGCACTTTTGCCATCCCCCGCCTGCGCACTTTTGCCATCCCCCGGCCGACTCCCTCCGGCTTCCTCCCCCTGGGCCTGCCCAGCCTCCAGGATCTCCGGCTGGCCGGGCGCTGCGCCCTGGGCCAGAGTCTCCGCCTGGCCGCCGTCCGCCGCGAAAGCCTCCGCCTGCTCCCGGCCCTCTCTTTCCGCCAAAAAGCCTGCATCCGTGCCCGCCGCCAGGCCAGAGTCCGTGCTCCCTGCAAGGGATCCTGCCTCCAGGCTGTGCCATGCAAATATTCCGATTATAACCGCCAGCAGCAGCCCTAAAAAAACGGCTGCTGCCAATAATAAACCTCTGTTTTTCATGTTATCCGCCTGTCCGCCGCCAGGCCGGCCGTCAGCCCACTGCCAGCACGATGCCTCCATCGTTGGCGTAGACCGTGGCCACTCCCGCGGCGCTGGTAATCAGTATCTCCTTGAATCTTCCCCGCTTTTCCAGCTGCTCCTTCACATACTCCGCCCGCTTTTTATTGTTCACGTGGCAGATGACCGCCCGCTTGCTCAGAGTATCCCCCGCCTCCTTCACCGCAATGTCGCACATGCGCTGAAGACCCTTTAGGATCCCCCTGGCCTGATCCAGCTTGATGATAACCCCATTGTCCGCTCCCATCACCGGCTTGATATTGAGGGCTGTGGCGAAAAAGGCCTGGAGGCCGGTAAGACGGCCATTTTTCCGAAGGGTGTCAAGACTTTCCAGCACAAAATAGGTGTGCATCCGATCCCGGTAGGCCTCCGCCAGATTCATAACCTCCTCAAAGGGAAGGCCCGCCTGGCACAGGGCCTGAATGTACAGGGCGATATTCAACTGGCCGGAGGACGCGGACAGGGAATCGATCACGCCCACCTGCTTTCCCCTCTGCCCCAGCTGGGCCTGCTCCTCCTCGTAGAGCTTCTTTCCGAGAACCGCGCTGTTGTAGCTCCCGCTCAGATGCTGGGACAGCGTAATCACAAATACCGCCTCCGCGTCCGCATCCTCGTAGGCCTTCCGAAAGGCCTCCGGCGACGGGCAGGCCGTGTGGGGGCACTCCGGACATGCCTTCACCTTCTCCAAAAATGCCTTCTGGTCAAATGTGGCGTCGTCTAAAATCTGAGCCTCCCCCACCTGGAGGGTGAGCGGAATGGTCTGGAATCGCGGGTCCGCTTTCAGCTCCTCCGTCAGATCCAGGCAGCTGTCCCCGATAATCTTGTATCTGCACGGGCGTACTCCTCCATCTGTCTCCTGGGCAGATGGGCTGTCTTGCAAAATCGTATGTGTCATAGCGTTTTCCTCCGGTTCTCAGGAATCATACTTTGCTTTACGTAGTATTCATTACCACATATTATAGCAGTATGCCATGCAAAATGCAATCCCAAAAACGGCAGAAAACCCCGTCAGTCCGTCTGTCCCAGGGAGGCAAGGACAAAGTCCGCCTTATCCTTCAGCTCCTCGTAGTAGTCAAACCGCAGCTCCACAACCTTGTCGTCAATCCGGCGCACATAGACGTCAGAGAAATGGGAGGTACCGTCACTGAACCCAAAGGAGGCCTTACAGGCCAGATAAGGATAGCCGCCAAGAGTGACTGTCCCGCTGTCGTTGATCTGGTATCCGTTGGCCGACGCCTCTTTGATCAGCTTCTCCTGATACTCCTCCAGGGACATGGCCGTGTCCAGGAAGTCCAGGGTGAACCGGCAGCCCAGCTCCGGATCATTCTCCTCCACATGCTCTCCCCCGATAACCGGGTATGTCCTGGCGCTTCCGTCTCCCAGCCGCACCTCAGCGGTGTCTGGGAAGGTAAAGCGCATATCCGCCCAGCGGTTCTCATAGGTCTGCCCGGAAAGGCTCCCAATCTCATACTCCTGAGCCGGGCGCTCGCTGCCCGCCGTCATGTAGCCCTCCCGGTCGAAGGTGTACTGGACGCCGCCCACGGTCTTTGTCATGGAAGCCACCATATGCCCCTTTTCATCCACATACCGCCATCTTCCGCCCTCGTCGATCCAGGTATTGTACTGGACCTGACCGGACGCGTCCAGATGACAGAGAATGCCCTGGGCATCCGGCACCCAGGTGTTGGCCGCCGCCGGATTCGCCGCCCCTGCCTGGGACGCCCAGGCGTGAAAGCTGCCCGAGGTCATGAATACGGTTCCAAGGGCCAGCGCCGCCATATATCGTATCTTCTGCTTGAAATTCATCCTTCATTCCTCCCTCGTTTAAGCATATACGAGGAAGGAATTGGAATCAAGTGAATTTTTTCTTACATCTTTGTGATAAAACTTTGTCTCCAGCTCTTTTCTTTTTCCTTATCTTATGGTATCATCGTTGGGATGCATAGAAATACTGCTGGTTCGCAGAGCGCCGGCAGTCCAGAATTACAAGTAAGGCGTATACAAATGAAAAAATTCATCGCAGAGTTTAAGGCCTTTGCCCTCCGCGGCAACATGATGGATATGGCAGTCGGTGTCATTATCGGCGGCGCATTTTCCAACATCGTCACATCTCTGACGGACAACTTTATCAACCCCATCCTCAGCCTGGTAACCGGAGCCGCCACCTACACGCTTCAGGATGTGGCTGGTTTTGCTTCCAGCTTCATCTCCGCGCTAGTCAATTTCCTCATCATGGCCTTCGTGCTCTTCTGCCTGTTAAAGGCCGTGAACAGGCTGGCCTCCATCGGGCGCAAGGAGGAGGCACCCGCTGCCCCCACCACCAAGAAGTGCCCCTACTGCTTAAGCGAGGTGCCCATCGGAGCCAGCCGCTGCCCCCACTGTACCTCTGAGCTCAGCGAATAATTGGGCCAGCTAAGTGCTCATAACAATACAAGGTGCTAGGCTCGATAAGACCTCGCCAAGCACCTTGCATGTTTCGCACGTAAGCGCCTAAAAGACAGGCGCTAAGTGCTCATAACAAGCCCCGGCGCCGTCAGGCTTTCCTGAACGCGCCGGGGCTTTTATCATCCAATCGGTTATTCCTTCTTCTCGCCGGCCATGAGCAGCATGATCTCATTGCTGCGGCTCACGAACTTGGTCATCCGCTCCGGGGACAGCTGTCCGTGGCTTAAAGAGGCCAGGTCATAGAGCTGTTCGCAGATCAGGGATGTGTTCTCCCCCTCCTTGTGGCCCAGCACATACTGTACCAGCGGATGGTTGGCGTTGAGCACCAGGGTCTCCCCTGCGCCGCCGAACATATCCATATTCATGCCGCCGCCCATGCTGTACATCTTCATCATATCCTGCATCCGGCGGGTCTCCTCGGACACCGTGATCATAGCCGCCACGCCGGCCGTCTTCATCTTCTCCACCTTGATATCCAGCTTATCATTGTTCAAAGCCTTCTTAAATACCTCGGTGAGCTCCTCGGAGGACTTCTTAAAGTCCTCGTCGTCCTCCTTCACTTCCTCCTTGAAGGCCTCGTTCAGGTCGGTATCAATGCGCAGGAACTTGACGCCCTCCTTCTTCTGCTCCACATGGCTGATAAAGGGATTGTCAATGGCCGCAGGCATAATCACCGCGTCAATGCCCTGCTCCTTGAACATGTTGATGTACTGGCTCTGCTCCTTCTCGTCGGTCACATAGAAAATGGTATTCTCGTGCTTCTCCTTGTTCTCGTCCAGGCAGTCCTGCAGGGTCAGGTACTTGCCCTCCAGATTCTTGTAGAGAATATAGTCTCCCATCTTCTCCGCGAACTTCTCATCCTTGATGTAGCCGAACTTGATGAAGGGCGCAATGTCGTCCCAATACTTCTCGTAGTTCTCACGGTCGGTCTTGCACATGCCGGAGAGCTTGTCCGCCACCTTCTTGGTGATGTAGTCGGAAATCTTCTTCACGAAGCCGTCGTTCTGCAGGGCGCTCCGTGATACATTTAACGGCAGGTCCGGGCAGTCGATAACGCCCTTTAAGAGCATCAAAAACTCCGGAATTACTTCCTTAATATTGTCCGCAATGAACACCTGGTTGTTGTAGAGCTTGATCACGCCCTCCAGGCTGTCGTACTCCATGTTGATCTTGGGGAAGTACAAAATTCCCTTCAGGTTAAAGGGATAGTCCATATTCAGGTGAATCCAGAACAGGGGCTCCCGGTAATCCCTGAACACCTTGCGGTAGAAGCTCTTGTAGTCCTCGTCCTTGCACTCGTTGGGGTGCTTGTTCCACAGAGGATTGGTATCGTTTAAGGCCACGGGCCGCTTTAAAATCTTGTACTTCTCCCGGGCAGGCTCCACCTCCACGGTCTCCTTGGTTCCGTCCTCTTTCTCCTTCTCCTCGGTCTTGGCCGGCTCCACCACGGTCTCCACAATGGTGTCCTTATCCGTCAGCTCGTCCTTCTCGATGGTCTCGTACTGGGGCTCCGCCTTTTCATTGTCCAGGAAAATGGGAACCGGCATGAAGGCGCAGTATTTCTCAATTACCTCCCGCGCCCGGTACTCGTTGCAGAACTCCGCGCTGTCCTCGTTCAGATACAGGGTGATGGTGGTTCCCACCTCCTTCTTGTCCCCGTCCGTCATCTCAAAGTCAATGCCGCCCTCGGACTCCCAGTGCACCGCCTTGGCGTCCTTCTGCCAGGACAGGGAATCAATGCTCACCTTGTCGGCCACCATAAAGGCGGAGTAAAAGCCCAGGCCAAAATGGCCGATGATCTGGTCCTCGTTGGCCTTGTCCTTGTACTTCTCCATAAAATCCTGGACACCGGAGAAGGCAATCTGGTTGATGTACTTGTCAATCTCCTCCTCGGTCATGCCCAGGCCGTTGTCCGTGACCTTGATGGTCTTCTCCTCCTGGTTCACGCTGACCTGAATCTTATAATCCACGTCCTCGGGCTTCTCATACTCGCCCATGAGCTCCAGCTTCTTTAACTTGGTAATGGCGTCGCAGCCATTGCTGATTAACTCCCTGTAAAATATATCGTGGTCCGAATACAGCCACTTCTTTATCACCGGGAAAATATTCTCGCTTGTAATCGACAAGCTTCCTTTCTTTGCCATATCCATACGCCTCTTTCTTTCCAAATAAATTCAGCTCCGTCATACGCTTAGACTAAGCCACCCTTATATTCTAGTACCTGTTTAAAGAAAAGTCAATAAAAAATCAGCACTCTTTTGCGTTGAGTGCTGATAAA
>CALWMT010000179.1 GCA_944382045.1 uncultured Enterocloster sp.
ATATTCATACGGGACGGCACGCCCAGGGGATTCAGCACGATATCCAGGGGACGTCCGTTTGGCAGGAAGGGCATATCCTCCACAGGAAGGACGCGGGAAACCACACCCTTGTTGCCGTGGCGTCCAGCCATCTTATCTCCCACAGAAATCTTTCTCTTCTGAGCGATGTAGATGCGGACCGTCTCATTCACGCCGGGAGACAGCTCATCCCCGTTATCCCTGGTGAATACCTTGGCATCCACAACAATGCCGTAAGCGCCGTGCGGCACCTTAAGAGAAGTATCGCGGACCTCTCTTGCCTTCTCACCGAAGATTGCACGCAGCAGCCTCTCCTCCGCGGTAAGCTCTGTCTCTCCCTTGGGGGTTACCTTGCCCACCAGGATATCTCCCGCACGCACCTCAGCGCCAATGCGGATAATGCCGCGCTCATCCAGATCCTTCAAGGCATCCTCGCCGACACCGGGCACATCACGCGTGATCTCCTCCGGCCCCAGCTTGGTGTCTCTGGCCTCCGCCTCATACTCCTCAATGTGAACGGAGGTATATACATCATCCTGGACCAGACGCTCAGACAGAAGGACTGCGTCCTCGTAGTTGTAGCCCTCCCAGGTCATAAATCCGATCAGCGGATTCTTGCCCAGAGCGATCTCGCCCATGGATGTGGAGGGACCGTCTGCAATCACCTCGTCCTTCTCCACGTGGTCTCCCTTATACACGATCGGCTTCTGATTGTAGCAGTTGCTCTGGTTGCTTCTCTTAAATTTGGTCAGATGGTATACGTCCCTGACGCCATCCTTGTCCCTGCGGATAACAATCTCATTGGAAGCGGACCGCTCCACAACACCCGCATTCCTTGCCAGCACGCACACACCGGAGTCCACTGCCGCCTTGGCCTCAATACCCGTACCCACCACAGGGGCCTCGGTACTGAGAAGGGGCACTGCCTGCCGCTGCATGTTAGATCCCATCAGCGCTCGGTTCGCATCATCGTTCTCCAGGAATGGGATCATGGCCGTAGCCACGGAGAATACCATCTTGGGGGAAACGTCCATCAGGTCAATGGTCTGCTTCCGGAACTCAGAGGTCTCTGTGCGGAAGCGTCCGGATACATTGTTATGAACAAAATGTCCATCTGCATCCAGGGGCTCATTCGCCTGAGCCACTATGAAATTATCCTCCTCATCCGCTGTGAGATATACCACCTCATCCGTAACTCTGGGGTTCTGAGGATCCGTGGTCTTATCCACAATGCGGTAGGGAGCCTCGATAAAGCCGTAGGAGTTCACTCTCGCATAGGTTGCCAGAGAGTTGATCAAGCCAATGTTGGGACCTTCAGGGGTCTCGATGGGGCACATACGTCCGTAATGCGTATAGTGCACATCGCGGACCTCGAATCCGGCCCGGTCTCTGGAAAGACCGCCAGGACCCAGAGCGGACAGACGCCGCTTGTGGGTCAGCTCTGCCAGAGGATTATTCTGGTCCATGAACTGAGACAGCTGGGAGCTTCCGAAGAACTCCTTCACGGCCGCAGTAACCGGCTTGATATTGATCAGGGACTGGGGCGTAATGCCATCCATATCCTGTGTTGTCATACGCTCCCGCACCACACGCTCCATACGGGAAAGGCCGATGCGGTACTGATTCTGAAGGAGCTCGCCCACGGCCCGGATGCGCCGGTTGCCCAGGTGGTCAATATCATCCTTATTGCCCACCAGCTCCTCCAGATGCATATTATAATTAATAGAAGCGATAATATCTTCCTTTGTAATGTGCTTCGGAATCAGGTCGTGGATGTGCCGGGCGACTGCCTCCTTCAAGGCCTCCTCGTCACCGCCCGCCTCCTCCAGAAGAGGTGCCAGTGCAGGATAGTATACCATCTCTGTGATGCCCGCTTCCTTGGGATCAAAGGAAACATAGGCCCCCAGCTCCACCATCATATTGGAGAGCACCTTCTGCTTTCTGGTCGGCCCCTCCACCCATACAAAGGGAACCGCCGCATTCTGGATGCGCATAGCGGATTCCTTGTCAAGCTTCGTGCCAGCCTCAGCCAAAATCTCTCCCGTAGAGGTATCCACCACATCCTCAGCCAAAACCTGTCCATTCAGACGGTATTTGAAGGAAAGCTTTTTATTAAATTTATATCGGCCTACCTTGGCCAGATCGTATCTTCTCGGATCAAAGAACATGCTGTGCAGCAGGCTCTCCGCGCTGTCCACAGACAGCGGCTCACCGGGGCGTATCTTCTTATATAATTCCAGAAGGCCATCCTGATAATTGACAGAGGTATCCTTCCCAAAGCTGGCCAGAAGCTTGGGCTCCTCACCGAAGAGGTCCAGGATCTCCGCATTGGTTCCATATCCAAGGGCACGGATCAGCACGGTCACAGGAACCTTACGGGTCCTGTCCACGCGGACATAAAATACGTCGTTGGAATCGGTCTCATACTCCAGCCACGCGCCTCGATTGGGGATAACCGTACAGGAGAAAAGCTCCTTGCCCACCTTATCCTTGCTTATGCCATAATAGATACCGGGGGAACGGACCAGCTGGCTGACGATAACGCGCTCCGCGCCGTTGATTACAAAAGAGCCTGTATCCGTCATCAGCGGCAGATCGCCCATGAATATCTCATGTTCGTTCATCTCGTCTTTATCTTTATTGTACAGCCTTACTCTTACCTTTAGTGGAGCAGCGTAAGTGGCATCCCGCTCTTTACACTCCTCGATGGTATACTTTATATCATCTCTGCACAGTGTAAAGTCCACAAACTCCAGGCTCAGATGGCCGGCAAAGTCTGCAATGGGAGAGATATCGTCAAAGGCCTCTTTTAGTCCCTCGCTGAGGAACCACTGGTAGGAGTCCTTCTGAATCTCGATCAAGTTCGGCATGTCAAGGACTTCTTTTTGCCTTGAATAGCTCATCCTTACGCTTTTCCCGGCTGGCACCGGACGTATCCTGCTTTTCTCCATCGACGTTTCACCCCTGTTTTCTAAGTATGGTCGGCGACAAAAGGGCGCAAAAACCCACCTCGCCACAATAGTGCACACTCCATAATATCATACCCCTGTCAAGGTGTCAAGATTTTTTTCTTGCAATTTACAGCGGTAAATGCTATACTATTATAGAATGTCTCCTGACAGAGCGGGGAGGTTATATGTGCGTTATCATGCTCTGCATTATATTGTGTTGGAGGTAGCCTTATGGCAGAGACCATTCTAAATGTATTGCTCGTGATTTTGATTATTGCAGCCGTGGTTCTGGTTGCTCTCTATTTTCTGGGGAACAAGCTCCAGAAGCGCCAGATGGAACAGCAGCAGCTGCTGGATGCGGCAGCGCAGACCGTTTCTCTTCTGGTAATTGACAAGAAAAAGCTCAAGATCACCCAGGCTGGTCTTCCCAAGATGGTCGTTGACCAGACTCCCAAGTACATGCGCTGGACCAAGATCCCTGTGGTAAAGGCAAAGATCGGTCCTAAGATTATGACATTGATCGCGGACGGCCAGGTATTTGAGGCTCTCCCGGTAAAGACAGAGGTTAAGGTAGTCTTAAGCGGTCTTTACATAACGCAGATCAAGAGTGTACGGGGCGGGACCGTGCCTGCAGCGCCGAAGAAAAAGGGATTTTTTGCGCGCTTCCGAAAATCAAATAAATAATCCCGTTTTTCGGGGAGCATGTTCAGAAAAACCGCTGCCGGGCAGATGCATCTATCTGCCCAGCAGCGGTTTTTTATCATTCGTCTCAATTCACCGGCGCGCACGACTGCACATCCAGGCGTATGGAGCAGTCTGACAAATGCTGATGATTGATGTCCAGCGTATACTCCATATCCACCGTCAAGCTGTCCGGCTGCTCATCAATCTGTATCCGGCTTGCCTGAACCCCCACCATCAGATCGCCCATGGGGGTAACATAGCAGGAGAGATTTTTTTTGTCCTTCTCAAACTGCATATGCGTGTTGGCCGCCCCCCTCTTGATGATGTCCATGCCTGTGGGCGAGACCTTAATCACATTGCGTATGGTTCCCTCCAGTCCCTCCACAACCTCGTCATAGAGAATATAGTGCTTTCCATTCTTATAATAGTAGTCCCCCCGGACGATCATCTCTACATCCGAATCCTCATCATCCATCATATGAATGCCGCTGATCGTGATCAGAACATCTTTCTTCATTCGCGCTCTCCCATCTCTTAAGTCCATGCTCCAGCAGGCGGCCCACCAGCTGAGCCTTGCTGATTCCTCTCGCCTCCCACAGCATGGGATACATACTGATCGCAGTAAATCCAGGCATGGTGTTGATCTCATTGAAGACGACCCCGCCATCCTCCCGCACAAAGAAGTCCACACGCGCCAGTCCGTATCCATCCACCGCTTTAAATATATCCACCGCAATTCGGCGGATCTCCTCTGCTGCATTTCCCGGGAGCTTAGGGTCCACTACCGTGCGGGACTCCTCGTTAAAATACTTCGCCTCAAAATCATAAAACTGAGCTGCAGCCAGGATCTCGCCCACCCCTGAGGCCGCAGGCTCCATCCCGCCTCCGCCCAGCACAGCGCACTCTATCTCACGGCCGGCAATATACTCCTCCACCAGCAGCTTTCTGTCGTGGCGCGCCGCCTCTAAAAGGCCTGCCTTCAGCTGCTCCCGGTTTTCCGCTCGGGTGATCCCCCGGGAAGATCCTGCGTTGGACGGCTTCACAAACACCGGGTAGGGGAAGCGGGCCTCAATCCGGTCTGCCACCTCTTCCATCTCCTCCAGCTCCTCCCGCCGCACCGGTTCATACGCTGCCTGGCGGATGCCCAAATCCTTTACAATAATCTTTGTGTACAGCTTATCCATGGCGACAGAGGAGGCCAGGACACCGCAGCCCACATAGGGAATTCGAGCCAGCTCCAAAAGACCCTGAACCGTTCCGTCCTCCCCGTACAGCCCGTGAAGCACGGGAAAAACCACATCCACCTTCTCCTCCCACTGCCTCTCTCCATCCTGCAGCAGAACACATCTGCGCACCGCATCGGGAAGGATCACAGCCTTCACCGTCCCCTGCCTCCAGGCTCCGCTCTCAATATCCTCCACACAGTCCGTGCGGATCCATCTTCCGTCCTCTGTGATTCCTATCAGCAGAAGCTCATACCTCTCTCTATCGATCTGGCGGATCACATTTACAGCCGACATGCAGGAGACAATGTGCTCCGATGACTGGCCGCCGAAGAGAACCACCGCTTTTTTTCTGTCCATTTTTCTTCTCCTTCAATCAGGCTGTCTATAGTATAACATATGTGGCAATAATTACAATTAGAAAAGTTCAGACAAGGAGATTTCCATCTATGAAATATAAAATAAGCTTGAGCGTCTCGGCCCTCTGTTTTTTCATGGCCCTTCTGATTTTTTTGGCCGGCCGCGCACAGAGCCAGGAGGCCCTGGCGGACCGCATTTCCCCCAATATTCTCCGCTTCCATGTCCTGGCAGAGAGCAGCCGCTCCGATGACCAGGTCCTAAAGCTGGGGGTAAAGAATCTGGTTCTGGACTATGTGCACCGCTATGCAGATCCAGAGGCCGGCAAGGAGGAGCTCTCCCTGTGGCTATGCGAAAACCGCAGCGCCATCGAGGACCTGTCAGAGCAATGGCTGAAAAGCC
>CALWMT010000180.1 GCA_944382045.1 uncultured Enterocloster sp.
TGGCGGAGGCGATGGTGGGCCCTCCCCAGGGAAGCATGTTCCAGATGCCGATGGGAGCCACAATCACGATTGCCAGGAAGCTGAGCTTCAGATTCATCTGCCGGTACAGGCTGATGAAAGCAGAAATACAGATAATAATGGTCGTTGTGGTATCGCCGTTGAAGGCCACCACGCTGGCCACCATGGCGGTGGAGAGAATGACCTTTAAGGGATCTCCCTTGGCCTTCTTGATGAAGAACTCCGCCACCGGGTCGAAAAGCCCGACCCCCAGCATGATGTCAAAGTAGAGGATGGAGAACAGGATGGTCATGGCCGGGGAGATGACACCCCAGGATACCTTTCCCGTATCCGGATCTGCGGAGAAATAGATTCCCTTCTCAATCCAGGCAAACAGATCCATAATCCCGTGATTCGTCGCGGCAATGGCGATTAGCCCGAACACCAGGGGCACCAGGGTGAGCGACGCGAAGACGGACAGCTTTTTAGCTGACAGCAGAACAATGAACAGGACGATCATTGCCAAGGCAAGTACAGTTAACATTTTGGGCCTCCTATATCTTTTTGCTGAAATAGATTTTGGAGAGGAATCTGAAGTTGTGTATTATTTATGCAGCTCTCCCTTCGTGTGACCTGATAATAGCATAATCGACCAAAGACAAACTATCCGTTTCTTTACGATTTGTGACGTGTGCGCATGCAAAAATGAGAGGGCGCAGGAACCGGAAGGCAGAATATTTTCTAAAAAATCTCCCCCGCAATTTCGCGAAAATGCTGAAATACAAGGAGGTGCCGTCCGCAGACGCTGCGGTCTGCCGAAAAAGATAAAACCGGCAATCTGCAAAATTTCCCCTGGGTGATTTTGCAGATTGCCGGTTTTTTGCCGGACGGATATGTTAAAATTTTTCTTTTGTATCGGCCGCCGCCTTCGTCAATTCTGCGGCAAGCCGCTCCATGAGCCGGGCCTGACTGTCGAGAGCGATTTTCATTTCGTGTATCTGCTCTTGAAGCGCCTGGTGCCCATCCGCGCTGTAATGCACGTATTTCTGGTATTCATGCAGTTTTTCCGAGACAAGGGGATCGCCTGCCTCCAAAAATTTTTGCTTAAAAAATAGATCGTTCCCTCGGTTTTCCGTGTTTAAGAGCTTTCGGTATTCCGTGGGGGATTTCTTGAAATTTTCCTTAAAATTGCTGTTGAAGGATTTCAGGTCGGAAAACCCGTGATCCAGAGCAATTTCCAGGATTGTTTTATCCGATTGGCTTAAAGCCCGGGTAGCCTCCCTCAGACGGATACGGGTAAGATAGTCATAAAAATTAATGCCCACATAGTTCTTAAAGAGCTGGGACACATAGCCCGCATTGTACCCGCTCTCGCGGGCCAGAATATCAAGGGAAAGCTTTTTGTGGTAGTTTTTATTGATGTATTTAATCATATGGCTGACAGAGGCCATCTGCTTTTGGCTGGCTTTAAAGGCAGCGGACTGGAGGCGGACCGGCGGAAATTCTGATACCATCGTGTAGAGCAGGTCGTGAAGGGCCAGCTCAAAGAGAAGGCGGCCCTCCGGAGCGCCGTCCTCCGCCCTTATCATCATCTGGGCCAAATCCCGGCGCAGCCTTCCGAATGCCGCTTGTTTTTGGGGGCCGTCCTCTTTCGAACAGATGCGAAAGGACAGGTGCTCTGCATCCTCATAATAGTCCTTCAGAAAGCAGGGATCTAAGTGCAGAATCATAGCCACTGTGTCGGCGCCCTCCGCCAGGGTGGTATGCCCCTGGTTGGAATTAATCAGGATGATGTCATCCTCCTTTAAAAGCCACCGGTTTCCCCCAGCACAAACCTCCACCCTGCCGTGCAGCACGGTCAAAAGCTCCAAATCCCGATGCCAGTTATAGTGATAGGTTCCAATCCGGTAAATGTACTGCTCCAATGCAATGCTGGCGCTGCTTTTTTTGTAAGAATAGCAGTACTCCTTCATGGCATGCCTCTCCTTTCCCGCTCTCTCCATGCTATCGGCGCCTGTCTGGCGTTCATTTTGCAGTGAGCCGTTCTAATCCCGGCTCACCTTCACGCCCTGCGCTTCTATCCTCTTGCGGATACGCAGCATCTTCTCGTCCGTATCCGCAATCACATCCGCGCATTCCTTCAGCTCACAGCTGATAGCCCCGTCATCGTCGATGACTGCCTTTTTATATTTGAGCTGGTGGTCCAGACTGGCCCAAAAGTCCATGGCAATGGTGCGGATCTGCACCTCCACCCGCATGGCCTTCTTGCTGTCGGAAAAAAATACCGGCACCTCAATGATCATGTGATAGCTCCTATAGCCATTGGGCTTGGGATTCTTGATGTAGTCCTTGATAGCAATGACATTTACATCATCCTGCCGGACCAGCATCTCCGCCACCTCATAGATATCATCCAGAAAGGAGCAGATGATCCGCACTCCCGCCACATCATCCAAATTTTTCGTCATGGAATCCAGGGAAACCTCCAGTCCCCTCCGGCGGAGCTTTTCCACAATGCTGAGCGGCTTCTTTACCCGCGACTTAATCATCTCTATGGGATTTCTCTGATTTTTCACCGACAGCTCATCATTTAGTACCTCAAGCTTCGTCCTTACCTCCCGTATGGCGCAGGTATACATCATCATAACCCGCTGAAATTCCTTTGCCTGATGAATCCAAATATCAGGGACAGGAACAATATCCGGAACATTGACAATGGACTGATGAAGCTCACTGTTGGGGCTCATGTTGATATCCATCGATCGCTGTCACCTCCGCTTTCTTTTCGAGCTGCCCGGGTGCGGTCTGCTGCTTAGAGGTCCTCCACTGCCTTCACAGCGCCCTCAAACCATGGCATCTCCATATACTCTACCCGGCCGCCGTCCACATTCTGAGCAATGGAGGGCTGAATCGGGATCTTTGCCAGCACGGGAATATTCTGTGCGGCCGCCTCCTCATCAATGTGGCTTTCACCAAAAACAGCAATGTGCTTCCCGCAGTCAGGGCATTCCAGATAGCTCATGTTCTCCACAACACCCAGGATGGGGATATCCATCTTCTTTGCCATGTTTACCGCCTTGGTGACAATCATGCTAACCAGCTCCTGCGGCGAGGTGACAATGATGATCCCGTCTACGGGAAGAGACTGAAATACCGTCAGCGGCACATCACCCGTGCCCGGAGGCATATCGACAAACATATAGTCAATATCCTGCCACAGAGTTTCCGACCAGAACTGCTTTACAGCTCCGGCAATCACCGGTCCCCTCCAGATAATGGGATCGGTCTCATTTTCCAAAAGCAGGTTGGCTGACATGATCTCCACGCCCTCCAGGGACTTCACCGGAATCATCAGCTTTCCGTCCGGCGTGGTTCCGATCATCTCGTGGGCAGCACCAAAGGCCATGGGAATCGAGGGGCCGGTAATATCCGCATCCAGGATGGCCGTCCGCTTTCCCTTCCGGTTCATGCTCACGGCAAGCATGGAGGTTACCAATGACTTACCTACGCCGCCCTTTCCGCTCACTACACCGATGACCTTTTTTACAGAGCTCTCCGGTGCCAGTGCCTCCCTGAAATCGTTTTTATCCATCTTGCGGCTGCTGCACTCCTGGCCGCAGGAGCCGCAGTCATGATTACATTCACTCATTACAGCTTTCTCCTTCCGGTTACATATTATCTTGTAACAGTAATTATACGTCTATTTAAGTAAAATGTCCATTCCCTGGCGTGAAACTTTCTAACGATTCAAACGCCGTCTTTCCTTTTTTTCCATGTTTTGCTATAATAGAGGCGACCAGCAAAAAAGAAAGGTGAGGTAATGATATGGAACATTTTAATCCATTGCTGCACGAAAGCCCAGACGGAAAGCGTTTTTTTACCATCGGTGAAATCATGCTGCGCCTGACTCCGCCCAACTATGAGAAGATTCGTATGACCAGCAGCTTTGAAGCCAGCTACGGCGGAAGTGAGGCTAACATTGCTCTGGCTCTGGCAAATCTGGGCATCGACAGCACATTTTTCAGCGTTGTCCCAAACAACAGCCTGGGAAAAAGCGCCATCCGCATGCTGCGCAGCAATGATGTGCACTGCACGCCTATGATTCTCAGCACACCAGAGGAGACACCCACCCACCGGCTGGGCACCTACTACCTGGAAACAGGCTACGGCATCCGCGCCAGCAAGGTGATCTATGACCGGAAGCACAGTGCCTTTACGGAGTACGACTACGGCAAGCTTGACCTGCACGAGCTTTTAAAGGAATTTGACTGGCTGCATTTGAGCGGCATCACCCCGGCTCTGGGATACAACTGCCGCAAGCTGGTCCTGGACAGCTTAAAGGCTGCAAAGGAGCTGGGCCTGACTGTCAGCTTTGATGGGAATTTCCGCAGCGCCCTGTGGAGCTGGGAGGCCGCCCGGGATTTCTGTACGGAATGCCTGCCTTATGTGGATGTGCTCCTGGGAATTGAGCCCTACCATCTCTGGAGAGATGAAGAGGATCACAGCCAGGGAGACTATAAGGACGGTGTGCCCCTGCAGCCCTCCTACGAACAGCAGGATATGATTTTCCAGGCCTTTGTGGAGCGGTATCCCAACATCAAGTGCATTGCCCGCCATGTGCGCTACGCCCACAGCGGCAGCGAGAACAGTCTGAAGGCCTTCATGTGGTTCGAGGGACATACCTTTGAAAGCCGCCTGTTCACCTTCAACATCCTGGACCGGGTCGGCGGAGGAGATGCCTTTGCAAGCGGCCTTATCTACGCCATGATGCACGACTATAAGCCCATGGATATGATCAATTTTGCGGTGGCCAGCAGTGCGATCAAGCACACCATCCACGGCGATGCCAACATCACGGATGATGCCCAGAGCATCCGCAACCTGATGAATATGAGCTACGATATCAAGCGGTAAGCCTTTCGGGGCGTGCGCCGCCAGGCGCACCACCGCAAAAGGGTCCCGGAGCACAAGCAGGATAAGCTCCGGGACCCTTTTATATTTATTTCACACTGTCTTATGCGGCAAATGGTGCCAGCGCCTCCATCAGCTCCGGACATTCTGCCTCGGTCTGAAGAATCAGCGGCGCCGTCTTCGACCTTGCCAGCGCCAGCACACCCATAATTGATTTGGCGTTCACCGTGCGGCTTCCGCACTTAATGCTGGCCTCCACATCGTATCGATTCAAGATTCTCACAAATTTTGCCACCTCGTCGGTCTGGCTGAATTTTATGCTAACACGTCTCATTCTGCACTTCCTTTCATCAATATAAGCGAACTCAAAAAGTGTTTCATGTCTGCGTTTTCTTTTTCATCAACCTCCTATTCCGCGTCCAGGATAGCATAAAATCTGTGAGGAATCTATGTGTTTTTTTTTAAAATTATGTAAAATTTTTTCTGAAAATCCATATATTAGAAATTCAGTCCCTTCCATAACCTAAACCAGCACGTGTAAAACATAATTGACGCAGGCCCTTTTCAATATTATAGTGAAGTTGTAACAGACATACGTTTTTCTTCCGCCAAGCCTTAAGCAGGAAGACAGCCCGCCAAAGGAGGTGTCCCTTACTATGAATGCAGCAAATAATTCTGAAGCTGCCCGATTCTCTTCCCCCTTATCCC
>CALWMT010000181.1 GCA_944382045.1 uncultured Enterocloster sp.
CGCTTTACCTCCAGGCCCGCGATCTTGCCCGCATCCTTGGTGGCCTGGCGCTGGGCGTCATTGAAATACGCCGGAACCGTGATAACCGCCTCGGTTACCGTCTCGCCCAGATAGCTCTCTGCATCCGCCTTCAGCTTCTGCAGAATCATAGCGGAAATCTCCTGGGGCGTGTACTTCTTGCCGTCGATATCCACCTTGTAATCCGTGCCCATGTGGCGCTTGATAGAGGAGATGGTCCGATCCGCATTGGTCACTGCCTGGCGCTTTGCCGGCTCACCGATGAGGCGCTCTCCGTTCTTAGTAAACGCAACGATGGACGGTGTGGTCCGCACACCCTCTGCATTGGCGATAACGGTTGGCTTTCCGCCTTCCATAACGGCCACGCAGCTATTGGTAGTACCTAAGTCAATACCTATAATCTTGCTCATAGTCTTTTCCTCCTAAATATATTTAGAAATGTGTAAATGTCAAATCATCTCGGGCGCTAATTGGCTACCTTCACCATGCTGTGTCTCACCACGCTGTCCCGGTACATGTAGCCCTTCTGAAGCTCCTCAGCCACCACATTCTCTCCAAGGCTCTCGTCCTCCACATGCATCACCGCATTGTGGAAGCTGGGATCAAATTCTTTTCCCACAGCCTCGATGGCCTTCACCCCTGCGTCCTCCAGGGTTTTCTGGAACTGCTTATATATCATCTCCATCCCCTGGACAAAGGATGACTCCTTCTCGTCCTCGGGGACAGAGGCTAAGCCTCTCTCAAAATTGTCAACGACAGGGAGGATCCTCTCAATGATGTCCTTGGCCCCCATCTCGTACATAGCGGACTTTTCTTTCTCCGTCCGCTTGCGGAAATTGTCAAACTCCGCCATCTGGCGCTTCACCCGGTCGGTGAGCTCCTCGATCTTCTCATCCCTGGGATCCTTCTTTTTCTTGAAAAATCCCTTCTTCTCAGCCGTTTCTTTCTCCGGCTCTCCTGTCTCCGCCTTGCCGGCCTCTTCACCGGCCGCGCCCTCCTTCGGGGCCTGGGCGTCTGCCGAAGCTTTCTCTGCCTGGCTCTCCTCTTCTCCCTGGCACGCCTTCTCCTCCTGCATCTGAGAATCCGCAGCCGTCTCCTTCATTTCCTCTCTCTGCTCCTCTGTCTTCATCTCTTCACTCACAGCCTATCACCTTTCATCCTTTTTAAATGCCATATCCAGCTGGCCCATAAGGGTCCGAAGAGTCGTAAGCACCTTCTCGTAATCCATCCGCTTCGGTCCTATAATACCCACGGTTCCTCGCAGGCCTCCGCCAAGATCATAATTGGCTGTCACCACACTGCAGTCCTTCATGGACTGCACCGGGGTTTCATCTCCGATGTAAACCTGAATTCCAGCCTCACCATCCTGGCTCTCATTTACCTCAGATACAAATTCCTTCAATGCTTCCTTATGCTCCAGAGCACCGATCAGCTCACTGGCCTTTCCGTCCTCTGTCAGCTCCGGATACTTGAAAATGTTGGTGGCACCGCTGGTATAGATCTGCAGGTCCTCTTCCCCTGCCCGGATGGCCTCCGCCACCTCATTCAGCACCAGGTCCACTACCCGGCTGTGTATGCCTGCATCTCCCTTCAGCCGGCTGATCACATCCAAATTGATATCCTCTATCGTAAGTCCATTCAGGCTGCTGTTCAAAAGAATATTGAGGTTCAAAAGCTCTTCGTCAGCCAGATCCTCCGTCAGATCTATCATGGTGTTCTTGACGATATTGCCTTCCACCACGACCACCACCAAAAGCTTTCCTGTCTCCACCTTCGACAGCTGAATAAACTTCAGCTTTGTCTTGTGGTAGCTGGGACCGCTTATCATGGCGGCATAATTGGTATTGGAGGCAAGGACCTGTGCCATCTTCTTTAAAACCAGCTCCAGGCGGTCCACCTTTTGGACCATCATATCTTTAAACTCTGTGACCTCATTTTCCTTTTCCTGCATGATCTGGTTCACGTAAAACCGGTACCCCTTATCAGAGGGAATCCTGCCTGCGGATGTATGGGGCTGTATAATATAGCCCATCTCCTCCAGATCAGACATCTCATTGCGGATGGTGGCAGAACTGAGCTTCAGCTCCGAATACTTGGAAATCGTCCGCGACCCCACCGGCTCCCCGGTTTCCAGATAGGTCTGTATGATCGCCTTCAATATGGTAACCTTGCGGTCATCCAGCTGATCATTGCCTGTCATCTGCTCACCTCCCTGCTTGTTATTAGCACTCGATCAATTGGAGTGCTAACATCTACATTCCATACTATATTCCTTCTTAAGACATTTGTCAAGAGTGAAACGAAAAAATTTTTCGTAATAGCTCCTTAACCCTTTTTTGCTTGACAAGTAACAATTTTGTAATATAATATAAAACAAACGCCCACACAACTGTAAAGATTGCGAGGTATTTTTTATGCATAAAATTATGAAGAAGGTCTTACTGATGGCTGCGGTCCTCTGCCTCAGCCTGATGTCAGCTTTTCCGGCCCTGGCGCTGGGAGCTGTGACCGAGATTGTTGATGATACGGATTATGTCAATTCCGGCCCTGGCGCTGAGCAGGCCCCTGAGGAGGAGCCCGCGCAGGCCCAGGAGGTTTCATTGGGAATGTTCACCGTGACTGGCTACTGCGGATGTGACCGCTGTTCCAGCGGCAATAACCTGACCTACTCCGGTACGGTTCCCACTCCCAATCACACCATTTCCGCTGATCTCACCCACTATCCCATCGGCACCAAGCTCCGCATCGGAGATGTCGTCTATACCGTTGAGGATAAGGGCTCTTCCGTCAAGGGGAATGTAGTGGATATCTTCTACGCTTCCCACGAGGAGGCTCTGGCCAAGGGAACCTACAAGGCGGAGGTCTTTCTTGTTCAGAAGTAATTCCCTTGAATTTATTTATGAATAGCATCAGCAAAAGGCGTACAGGAAAAAAGCCTGTACGTCTTTTTTGTCATATATTACAAATTTGTTACATATCATGTACTATCCAGCTTGTCCTGCAATTTTGCACAGCACCTATGGAAATATCTTGATTCGGAGGGAAATGTACATGAAATGCCGACATCTTCTCGCAGGAGTCTGTCTGTCAGTCCTGCTCACCGCTGCCGCAGAGCTCTGCACCGCTGCCGCTGACGGGGCTCCGGCGGAGCTGGAATCCACCGCATCCAGCCAGTCTCAGGAGCAGGCGGACGCGCCCCTTCTTACCCCGCTGGGCATATTCACCACCACAGGCTACTGTCCCTGCGAGAGCTGCTCCGGCCGCTGGGGACGGCTTACAAGCACCGGCGTTCTTGCATGCGCCGGGCATACCGCAGCTGTGGATCCCCAGGTCATACCCTATGGATCCAGGCTTATGATCAACGGCACAATTTACACCGCAGAGGACTGCGGCGGCGGTGTAAATGGAAATCATATCGATATTTTCTACAGCACCCATGAGGAATGCCGCGTTCACGGAACCCAGACAGCAGAGGTCTATCTGGTTCAGCAGGCGGCTGCTCAGGATGCTGCTCCTTCCCCTCTTTCATAAGAAATCCGGCGGGGCGGGCCTGTCTCAGCCCGTTCCCCCGCCGGTGATCTCTTTAAGCTCTGTCCCCTCATAGAAAAATCTCAATATTTCCTCGCAGGAGGCACCCGCCGCAGCCATGCCCTGGGCGCCGTTCTGGCTCATGCCCACACCGTGGCCATAGCCGCCGCCGTAGATGTGGAACACAATTTTCCCATCCTCTCCCATACGCTTATCCACCGCGATGAAGGCGCTGGGCAGAGCGGCGCTCCCTGTCATCTCAGAGCCGTCCTGCCGCCTAATAACCAGGGCACTGTTTCCCAGGGAGGAGCGGATGGCGCTCTGGCCTGTGACTGCCACGCTTCCCTGGGATCCGGTGACTGTCACCTCCTGGGCAATTCCTCCCGCTCCCCGGCTGGTCACGGCCAAATCCGTCACCTCCCCAGCCCCGCTTATCTGGGCGGTCAGAACCTCCGCCGGGATGTCCGTCTCCCACCGGAACATGGCAAAGGAGGACTCATAGGCCGCCGGATCCGAGCCCTGGAGGTAGGACGAAAAATTCTCATTGTCCCCCTCCGCCAGCTCCCCGCCGCCGCTCCGTATCTCCTTGGCCTTCAGGTAGGGAAGGGCTGCCCCCTCGCTGCCCCAGACGCTGCCGTCCGCCCCCCTTCCGCAGGAGGTGGAATAATAAAAGGTCTGGGCCGGCTCCCCGCCGTAAAAGAGCATTTTCCCGTAGGTCTCATTCACCGCCTGGTCGGTGCGGGCATCCGGATTTGTATTGTTGTACACCTGGAAATTGGTGCTGTCGTCCACATGGGCCCCGTACTGGCTGTAGGCGTTCCCCAGTATCTGCCGGTAGGCGTAGGTCCTGGCGCAGACCGCCTGGGCCTTTAGGGCCTCCATCTCGTAGGAGGGCGGCATCTCACTGGGCACCACCTTGGTCAGATAATCCTCCAGGTACAGGTCATTCACCAGAGTAAGGCCCTCCGCTGTCTCCCGGATCTCCAGGGAGCCGCTGTAGGTGGGGTTTCCCTGGCTGCGCTCAATAGAACGGATGGTGATTCCCTCATCCCCCTCCGGCGTGATGGTGAGCCGCCCGCAGGCCAGCCGCTCATCTCCCGGCTGGACGGTCAGGCTCTCCCCAGCCTCCAGGCGGCTGCTCACCACCTGGCCGCTGCTGTTCTCATAGGTCAGGGCTGCGGCTGTGTTGAGGGTGATATCCGCCTGGGGATGGAAAATGCCTCCAAAGCCCGTATCCATGAGCAGCACCCGGATGGTCCTGGCGTCAAATTCCCGCTCCAGAAGGGCGGCGCAGAGCTCTCCGTCTGCAGCCACAAATTCCTGCAGGTCGTAGCCCACCAGGATGTCCTCCGCCCCCAGCACCGCGAAATCCCCGTAGGTCTTATACACGTGAAAGCTGGGCGATAGGGGAACCTGGCCGTACCCCTCAATCTCAATATAGGAGTCTGTCACAGACAGGACCTTCCCGCCGATCCGATCCTTTTTTATTGTCACACGGGTCAATTTCCCCTCGTCCAGATAGAGATCCGCCAGATTTCCCGAGAGGGACGCCTGCTCCTCCTCGGTGCCGCTCACGGGAAATTCCCTGCAGGCTGTCCCCAGATAGGCGGTGAAGCTCTTCTCGTCCGCGCTGGAGAGCCACACATTCTCATAGACCACCTCCCGGCTTATGAGCTCCGTGAAGGCGATCATCTCCCCATCTCTGGCCAGAAAGCGGATCTCGCAGTCCAGATAGGCGTCCAGGGCCAGGCCCTGAAACCCGAAATTTCCCTCCGTGGTGTAGGCCGTCCAGCTCTCCGCCTCCGGCAGGTTGGAGGGCGTTCCGTAGAGAATGGCCTCCACGGTCTTTACATTTCCCTCCGGATCCACCTGTTCCAGAATCCGGGCGTACAGCTGCCTCCACTCGTCCGCAGGGTAATAGCTGTCCTCATTATGCCGGTTCGCCCCCACCTGGACCCGCAGGCGGCCGGCCACGCAGGCCGCCATATGGGAGGCCTCCGCGTATGTAAGATCCCCCTGGGCGCTGGCCAGGGTAGGCGGGGTAAGCTCCGGATCCAGGTAGCCC
>CALWMT010000182.1 GCA_944382045.1 uncultured Enterocloster sp.
TACAAAGATGTACGCCATGGCGGGACTGCGTCTCGGATACTGCCTGAGCCGGAACACTGCGCTTCTCGAAAAAATGGCCCGGCAGCGGCAGCCCTGGTCTGTGTCCGGCCCGGCGCAGGCTGCGGGGACAGCGGCTTTAAAGGAGGAGGCCTACCGGCAGGAGAGCCGCCGCCTGATTTGCAGGGAGAGGGAGTTCTTGGAGGACGGCCTTCGCCGGCTGGGCTTTCGTGTCTATGCCTCGGAGGCCAATTACCTGTTTTTTAAGGACGAGGGAAAAAGACCTGGGCGGTGGCTCTATGAGGCGCTCTTATCCGAAGGGATACTGATACGCAGCTGCAGCAATTATCCGGGCCTTGACGGCTCCTTCTACAGGATCTGTGTGAGGGGCAGGGAGGAAAATGAGCGGCTGATCCGGGAGATCGAGCGGGTGCTTTTGCTTCCGGATCAGGAGGCAGAGGACGGCCGGGCGCAAAACGGCCAGACCGGGAACAGCCGGGCGCGGAACAGCCGGGCGGAGAGGAGAGCATGAAAATGGCAAGGGCAATTATGATACAGGGAACTATGTCAAATGCGGGCAAAAGCCTTCTGGCCGCCGGTCTGTGCAGGATTTTTCATCAGGCGGGCTATCGGACGGCTCCCTTTAAGTCCCAGAACATGGCCTTAAATTCCTTTATCACGGAGGATGGGCTGGAGATGGGGCGGGCCCAGGTGGTGCAGGCCGAGGCCGCGGGGACAAAGCCCCGGGCGGATATGAATCCCATTCTCCTAAAGCCCACCACAGAGGTGGGGAGCCAGGTGATTGTAAATGGAATCCACCGGGGAAATATGAAGGCGGGGGAATATTTTGCCTACAAAAAAAGCCTTATTCCGGAGATTTTGGCGGCCTACCGCCGGCTGGAAGCAGAGTATGACGTGATTGTGATCGAGGGGGCGGGCAGCCCGGCGGAGATCAACCTGAAGGAGGGGGACATTGTAAATATGGGGCTGGCGGCTATGGTGGACGCGCCGGTTCTTTTGGCTGGGGATATCGACCGGGGCGGGGTATTTGCCCAGCTCTACGGCACTGCGGCGCTTCTTGCGCCCGAGGAGCGGGCCAGGATCAAGGGCCTTATCATTAATAAATTCCGGGGGGACAAGGCGCTTTTGGAGCCGGGGATCCGACAGATTGAGGACCTCTGCCGAATTCCGGTTCTGGGGGTGGTTCCTTACCTGGACGTGGACCTGGAGGATGAGGACAGCTTAAGCGGAAAGCTCTGCAGCGGGCGGGCAGGAGAAGGCCCGCTTTCAGAGGGACGGTCCGCAGGCAGCGCGTCCGGGGACTGCGCCAAGCGGGGCATGGTGGATATTGCGGTCATCCGGTTTCCGCGGATCTCGAATTTTACGGATTTTGACGCCTTTTCCCGCCTGGAGGGGGTGACGGTGCGCTATGTCTCTGCTCCCCGGGAGCTGGGAAATCCAGACATGGTGGTGCTTCCAGGGACGAAAAATACCATTGACGATCTTTTGTGGATGCGTCAGTCAGGTCTGGAGGCCATGGTGTTAAAGCTGGCGGACCGGCAGGTGCCGGTGTGGGGAATCTGCGGCGGCTATCAGATGCTGGGGGAGGAGATTTGCGACGAGGCGGGCGTGGAGAGCGGCTCCTGCCGGAGGGTGCGGGGCATGGGGCTTCTGCCGCTTGTCACGGAATTTTCTGAGGAGAAGGTGCGCACGCAGACAGAAGGGGCCTTTGGGGAGCTGGACGGCTGTCTTGGCGCGCTTTCCGGAATGCGGCTCTCCGGATATGAGATTCACATGGGCCGCACACGGATTTCCGGCAGCGGACAGGCAGCGGACACTGCCAGGCTGCGGCCGGACCGGCAGGAGCCGGAGATATGCCGCCCCATGGCCTACACGGCGCCTCTGGGGGAGAAGCAATTTTTCGCGGAGGGCTGGAACCGGGGAAATGTGTACGGCGCTTATGTCCACGGGATATTTGACGGACCGGGAATCGGGGAGGCCGTGGCAGGGGCTCTTGCTAAGAGAAAGGGGCTGGACTGGGAGCCCGAGGCGCCCATGGATTACAAGGCGTACCGGGAGCAGCAGTATGACCGGCTGGCCCAGGCACTGCGGGAGAGCTTGGATATGGAGAGACTGTGGGGGATTATGGGGCTGCCATCCTTGCTCAACTGAATATTGGGAAAAATAGACTCCTGGAAATTTTTTTCAAAGTAAACCTCGTATAAATCGGTAAAAAAAGGTTCATTATTCCCTTATAAACGAATCCATTCAGGGAGGTAGAATGTATGCCGGTTTATAAGGTGGAGATATGCGGGGTAAACACGTCCAAGCTTCCTCTCCTCAGCACAGAGGAGAAGGAGGCGCTTTTTAAACGGATCCTGGAGGGAGATAAGGAGGCAAGAGAGCAGTACATTAAGGGAAATCTCCGTCTGGTTTTGAGCGTAATCCAGCGTTTTTCCGGAAGCCAGGAAAACATCGATGATCTGTTCCAGATCGGATGCATCGGCCTCATCAAGGCCATCGACAACTTCGATATCACCCAGAACGTGAAATTTTCCACCTATGCGGTTCCCATGATTTTGGGGGAGGTGCGGCGCTACCTGCGGGACAATAATTCCATCCGCGTGAGCCGTTCGCTGCGGGATACGGCCTACAAGGCTCTCTATGCCAGAGAGCAGCTCACCCGCCGCAACGCCAAGGAGCCTACCCTCATGGAGATTTCCAAAGAAATCGGTGTGCCAGGGGAGGATATCACCTATGCGCTGGATGCCATCCAGACGCCGGTGAGCCTGTACGAGCCAGTCTACACAGAGGGCGGCGACCCGCTGTATGTGATGGACCAGATCAGCGACAAGAAAAATCTGGAGGAAAACTGGGTGGAGGATCTGTCCCTGGTGGAGGCCATGCGGCGGCTTCCCGAGCGGGAGCGCCACATCATTGATATGCGGTTTTTTGAGGGAAAGACCCAGACCGAGGTGGCGGAGGAGATTCACATCAGCCAGGCCCAGGTATCCCGGCTGGAGAAGAACGCCCTGAAGAGCATGAAGAATTATCTGAGCTGATGCAGCAGTTCGAATGCCGGGCATTATTGACAATTTTTATCGATAAGCATAAAATGATAAATGGCATAGAAAGTTGACTTACATCACGGAGGATATTATGGAAAAGCACTTGAATGAATGTCCGGTGGGAGGACGCTATCTGGTTACCCGGGTGCAGGTGGACGAGAAGATCACCCGGCGCCTGGAGGCCCTGGGCGTCAATGAGGGAACACCGGTGGATGTACTCAATAAAAAGGGAGCGGGGAGCGTGATTATCAAGGTCAGGGGAACCAGGCTGGCCCTGGGAAAGCGTCTTTCCAGCGGAATTACGGTAGAGGAGGCGCGGTCATGAGCGAGGGTGTGCGGGCAAAGGGAAGTGAGACGTATGGAAGCGTCCTCCTAGGGGAGAAGAAGGAGACGCCCAGGAAGGACAGCCGGCCCATCACGGTGGGATTTGTAGGGAACCCCAACTGCGGCAAGACGACCCTGTTCAATGCGTTTACCGGCGCCAAGCTGAAGGTGGCCAACTGGCCCGGTGTTACGGTGGAGCGGGTGGAGGGGGAGACAAGCTATAAGGGAAGGCCCATCAAGGTCATTGATCTCCCCGGCATTTACAGCCTGACTTCTTATACGATTGAGGAGAAGGTGACTCGAAAGTGCATCGAGGACGGAGAGGTGGATGTGATCATCAATGTGGTGGACGCATCCTCCATGGAGCGCAACCTCTATCTGACCATGCAGCTCATTGAGCTCAAGAGGCCGGTTATCCTGGCTCTGAATATGATGGACATTGTGGAGGAGCGGGGCATGGAGATCGACATGCACCGCCTTCCGGAGATGCTGGGCGATATCCCGGTGGTGCCGGTATCAGCGAGAAAGCGCACAGGACTGGACGTGCTGATGCACGCTGTGGTCCACCACTACGAGGAGGGGCCCCAGGGCGTGGTGGTCCGCTATACCCCGGATGTGGAGGAGAAGATTCATCAGGTGGAGGAGGCCCTGCGGACCTCCTACGGGGAGATGGACAACATGCGCTGGCACGCCATCAAGTTCCTGGAGCACGACCAGGTGGTGATGATGGATCATCCCCTGAAAAACCTGGACGCGCTGATTCCCCAGAGCTACGAGAAGCAGATCATCAATGAAAAGTATGACTACATAGAGGAGGTTATCCGGGAGTGCCTGTTTAATAAGGAGGAAAAATCCGCGGCCACGGACCAGGCGGACCGGCTGCTCACCCATCCTATATGGGGAATTCCTGTGTTTTTGGGAATCATGGCTCTTGTATTTTTCCTCACCTTCACAGTGGGGGATTTCTTAAAGGAATATTTTCAGATGTTCCTGGACCTGATTTCCGGCGGCGTGCTGGGGCTTATGACAGGGGCCGGAGCCTCCTCCTGGCTGATCTCCCTGGTGGTGGACGGCATCATCGCGGGAGTGGGCGGAATCCTTACCTTTCTGCCCAACATCTTCATATTGTTTTTGGCTCTGGCCTTCCTGGAGGACAGCGGCTATATGGCCCGCGTGGCGTATGTGATGAATGAGATTATGGGAAAGGTGGGGCTGTCCGGAAAGGCATTTCTCCCCATGCTTCTGGGATTCGGCTGCAGCGTGCCCGCAGTCATGGCTACCAGGGCTCTGGAGAGCGTCAGGGACCGGCGCAGGACCATCGCCATCATTCCCTTTATGTCCTGCTCAGCCAGGCTCCCCATCTACGTGCTGTTCGCGGAGATGTTTTTCCCGGAAAATGCCCTGCTAGCCGCCTACTCCCTCTATCTTTTGGGACTCGCGGCGGGAATCGCTATGGCCTATATCGTACATAAGACCAGGGAGGACGGAGGGGACGGGGACGCCCTGCTCATCGAGCTTCCCGAGTACAAGACGCCCAATGCCCGCACGGTGGCGATCTATGTGTGGGACAAGGTGAAGGACTATCTGCTGAAGGCGGGAACCACTATATTTACCGCCTCCGTGATTCTGTGGTTTGTGATGAATCTGGGGCCCAGCGGCTTTGTCTCCGATGTGTCAGAAAGCTTTGGAGCTCTTATCGGACGGTTTATCGCTCCCCTTCTTGCACCGGCAGGCCTGGGCCTGTGGCAGGTGGCTGTGGCGCTTATATCCGGCCTTTCCGCTAAGGAGGTGGTGGTCTCCAGCTTCAGTGTGCTCTACGGCATCACCAATATCAACTCCCCGGCCGGCATGGGCGAGCTCTCCAGCCAGCTGGCGGCAGTGGGCTTCGGGCCGCTGAATGCCTACGCCCTTATGGTGTTCTGCCTGCTCTACACGCCCTGCATGGCGGCCATTGCCACCATCAAAAAGGAGACGGGATCCTGGCGGTGGACGCTGGGGCTTGCCTTGTTCCAGATTGGCGTGGCCTGGGCGGCGGCAGTGATCGTGTTCCAGG
>CALWMT010000183.1 GCA_944382045.1 uncultured Enterocloster sp.
ATTTTCAGAGTAAACTATCTTTTTCATATTTAACCCAATCGGCTTTCTGAACGTTTTATTATATTGCCGTCCAGCACTTGCGACTTTAGTCATGGGTTATTGACATGAATGAATAGTTACGCGTTTTATCATATACCAAATAAAATCCCTTTGTACACTAAGGGTAACTTTTTCAACGAAGAAAAACAAAACGCCACAGGTAATCAGAATTTTTCTGACTACCCATGACGTTTTTCTGTTTACATAGCACTGTTAATTAATCTGTTCTTGTCTCCAATATAACATAGAAATTAACAGGCACCCGCCTACACCTCATCAATCGCCTTCCCAATATCATGCCGCATATACTTATTCGCAAAATCCACCCACTCCGTGGCCGCGTATGCGTTCTTTCTCGCTTCCTTCAGGTCCTTCCCCGTGGCCGTCACGCCCAGCACCCGGCCGCCGTTCGTCACGATATTTCCCGCAGCGTCAAACTTGCTTCCGGCGTGGAAGACCCAGTATCCGTCCTTGTCCTTAAAATTCTCCAGGCCCTCAATCACAAAGCCCTTCTCATAGTGCTCCGGGTACCCGTCGGAGGCCAGAACCACGCACACCGCCGCATTGTCCGCAAACTCCAGCTCCACCTTATCCAGAGTCCCGTCCACGCAGGCCTCAAACACATCCAGGATGTCATTCTTCATCCGGGGCAGCACCACCTGGGTCTCCGGGTCGCCGAAGCGGGCATTGTACTCCAGCACCTTGGGCCCCTCGGCGGTGAGCATCAGGCCGAAGAAAATAATGCCCTTAAATTCCCGTCCCTCCGCCCGCATGGCGTCCACCGTGGCCTGGTAGATGTGCTCCCGGCAGAAGGCGTGAGTCTCCGGCGTGTAGAAGGGGCTGGGAGAAAATGTGCCCATGCCGCCGGTATTTAAGCCCTCGTCCCCATCCTTGGCCCGCTTGTGGTCCTGGGCCGAGGTCATAATCTTTATGGTCTTCCCGTCCACAAAGGAGAGCACGGAGACCTCCCGGCCGGTGAGAAACTCCTCCACCACAATCCGGTCCCCGGCGCGTCCGAACTGCTTGTCTAACATCAGGGTCTTCACCCCTTCCCGGGCTTCCTCCCGGGTATTGCAGATGAGAACTCCCTTGCCCAGGGCCAGGCCGTCGGCCTTGAGCACCACCGGCACCTTGGCAGTCTCAAGATACGCAAGGGCCGCCTCCGGCGTGTCAAATGTCTCGTAGGCCGCAGTGGGAATCCCGTATTTCTTCATCAAATCCTTGGAAAATGCCTTGGAGCCCTCCAGGATAGCCGCATTCTTCCTGGGTCCGAATACCCGAAGGCCCGCCTCCTCCAGCACATCCACAATGCCGGCGGCCAAGGGGTCGTCCGGACCCACCACCACCAGGTCAAAGGCCTCCTTCTTCGCGAAGTCCGCCATTTTTTCAAAATCCATCACACCGATATCCACGCACCGCGCTGTTTCTGCAATCCCCGCATTTCCCGGGGCGCAGACCAGCTCCGTCACCCGCGGGCTCTGGGCCAGCTTCCAGCAGATGGCGTGCTCCCGTCCGCCGCCGCCGATTACCAATACCTTCATCCTTCTACCTCCGTCCCTATGGCAATCTCTCCATTTGCAATCCTGTCAATGGCCTCCGGCAGGATAATCCACTCCGCCTGCTCCATCACCCGCCGCTGCAGAGTCTTGGGGTCGTCCCCAGGCAGCACGTCCACTGCCCTCTGCAGGAGAATGGGCCCGGAATCCACGCCCTCGTCCACAAAATGCACCGTGGCCCCGGTGACCTTCACACCCCGGGCCAGCGCCGCCTCGTGCACCTTAAGCCCATAATAGCCCACCCCGCAGAAGGAGGGAATCAGGGAGGGATGCACGTTGATAATGCGGTTTCTGTATTTCTGAATCATGGCCGGGGGAATGGTCACCAGAAATCCCGCCAGCACGATGAGGTCCAGGCTGTACCGGTCCACGGTTTCCAAAAGAGCCTCATTGAAGGCCTCCCGGCTGGCAAAGCTCTTGGGGGACACGCACAGGGCCTCGATGCCCTTCGCCCTCGCCCGCTCCAGGGCATAGGCCCCCGCGTTGTTGCTGATAACCACTTCCACCTGGACATTTTTAATCCTTCCCGAATCCATGGCGTCCAAAATAGCCTGGAGATTCGTCCCCCCACCGGACACCAGCACGCCTACTCTCAGCATACGTCCACGCCTTTCTCACCGGCCTCCACCGTGCCCACTGCCCAGGCCTGCTCGCCTGCAGCCTTTAAGGCTTCCAGGGCTCTCTCCGCCTCTGCCGGGTCCACAGCGATAATCATGCCAAGGCCCATATTGAAGGTGTTGTACATCATGGTCTCCTCAATCTCGCCTTTTTCAGCCAGAAGCCGGAAAATAGGAGGCACCGGATAGCTGTCCTTTTTAATCACGGCCCGCACCCCGTCCTTAAGCATCCGGGGCACATTTTCATAGAAGCCGCCGCCGGTGATGTGGCTGCATCCCTTCACCGTCACTCCGGCCTCCTTCACAGCCCGCAGGGCCTTCACGTAAATCTTGGTAGGCGCCAGGAGGGCATCCCCCAGAGTGGTTCCCAGGCTGTCCACATAGGTGTTAAGCCCCTCCGGGGTCATCTCCTTTTCAAATACCTTGCGCACCAGGGAAAATCCATTGGAGTGGACGCCGGAGGAGGCGATGCCGATGAGGGTATCCCCCGCCTTAAGCTTCTCCCCGGTAATCAAATCCTTCTTGTCCGCAATTCCCACGGCAAATCCCGCCAAATCGTACTCATCCTCGGGATAAAAGCCCGGCATCTCCGCCGTCTCGCCTCCCACCAGGGCAGCTCCCGCCTGCAGGCAGCCTGCGGCCACACCCTTTACAATCTGGGCAATCTTCTCCGGCACATTTTTCCCGCAGGCAATGTAATCCAGGAAAAACAGGGGCTCCCCGCCGGCGCAGGCCACATCGTTCACGCACATGGCCACACAGTCAATGCCCACTGTATCGTGCCTGTCCATCAGAAAGGCCAGCTTAAGCTTGGTGCCCACGCCGTCCGTCCCGGACAGCAGGGTGGGCTCCTCCATTCCCTTAAAGCCTGCCATGGAAAATGCCCCGGAGAATCCGCCGATTCCCCCAAGGACCTCCGGCCTTGTGGTCTCCTTCACGTATTTTCCCATGAGCTCCACAGCCTTGTATCCCGCTTCAATATCTACTCCGGCTTTCTTATAATCCATCTCATTTCCTCCGTATGTATTTGAACCTGCGGCCCTTATCCTCACGGAATGGACCTTATCCTGCCGCCCAGGCGGCAGACGCCTGAAACTGCCGCGCCCTTATTTCATCTGTGCCATGTAAGCCTTATATCCCAGCTCATCAAGCTTCTCTGCTTTCTGCACCACGTCGCCCTTAAGCTCCTCCGAATAGGCCTTTAACCGCCCAAGAAGCGCTTCGTCGGAGGCAGCCAGAATCTTTGCCGCCAGGATTCCCGCGTTGGCACCGCCGTTGATGGCCACCGTGGCCACGGGGATGCCGCTTGGCATCTGCACAATGGAGTACAGGGAGTCCACGCCGCCCAAATCCGAGGTCTTCATGGGGATGCCGATGACAGGCATGGGGAAAATCGCCGCGCACATGCCCGGAAGATGGGCCGCCTTGCCCGCTCCGGCGATAATCACCTTAAAGCCCTTCGCCTCGGCTGACTTCGCCCAGTCAAAAAAGATATCCGGCTCCCTGTGAGCGGAAATAATCGTCATCTCATACTCCACGCCAAGCTTATCCAGAATCTCCGCCGCCTTTGCCATCACCGGCATATCCGAATCGCTGCCCATTACAATTCCAACCTTTGCCATCTTCTGTCTCCTCTCATTATCCATGTGAATAAATTAATTAGTGTTATTAATAAATATAAGATATAAATTGAGCTGTGCTTATAATCATAATAGCAACTGCCCTGCGCAGTGTCAACCAAAATCTTTGCGCGGCGCTCCGCTGGGCATCCAGCCGGGCATCCCGCCAGACGCCTCACTCCAGCGCTTCGTTGAGCGCCTCCGTCCCCGCCAGCACAAACCTTCCCTGGCGGATAATCTCCGTCTCGCGCCCGTCCGGTCCCACCGCCCGGATATCCCCCAGCTCCGAGTAGGGAATCGTGATATCCGTATGGCAGCTAAAATACGCCTTCGCCGGGTCCTCCTTCCGGAGAATGGAAATCTCATTGTCCCGGGCAATGACCTCCTTCCCATCGGGATTGTACATGGGGGAATCCTCTGCAAAGCTGTAGCAGGTATCTCCCACCGCGAAATGAGGGCCTGTCTTCTCCGCAATGAGGATGGGCAGGCGGCCGCTTATCCCGAAGCGGCGCGCCATGGCGTAGGCAGCCGTATTGGTGCCAATGGCAAATTCTCCCAGGGGCAGCGTGCCATGCCCTCTGAAAATCACCTGCTTCACCAGCTCCCGGCCCTGGGCCTCGGCATCCGCGCTGGTTCCCGGCCTTCCGGAAGCCCCATCTGCATTCACATAGGATACGCCGGGCGCATTCTCATTTTCCTGGAAATTCCCGCAGGAATACTCTGCGGTCCGTCCGTCCCGGAATGCAATCCGCAAATCCTTAAACAGATATTCCCCGATATAGACCTCCTTCACATGCAGAAGCCCCTCTGTGCCCGCAAGCACCGGGGAGGTGAACACCTCCCCCAGGGGGATATTCACATCCGCCGCGCAGTTCTCAAAGTTCGTCTCCCGCTCCCGGTCTGTAAGGGGATGGAGGGCCACCCGCAGAGCCGTCTCATTTCCCTCCCGCCCGGTGATGGACACATAGGAGGCCCCATCCAGGGCGTCAATGATGCGCTGCTGTATTTTCTGATATTTCTCGTAATCCAGGGTGTTGATTTTGATGGTCTCCCGGAAAATCTCCTCGAAGTCCGGCCCTATCTCCGGCCTCGGGAAGGCAATAATGGTAAAGCTGGTCTCGTCCCCCGGCATATACTGGTTGACAATCCGCCGTATCTCCCCGGAGCAGCTAAGCTCTGCCTGCTGCTGGTGGGCGGTGAGGGCCAGGGCTGTCTTCTTGTTGACCGGCTCGAAGCCCGCCTCCCCAAAGCTCTCCGCCACCGCAGGGCCTGCGCACCAGGAGGCCTGCTCCTTAAAGGCCTCATAGGCCGTGCGGGTCACAGAAAGCTTCCGCTCCCGAAAGCCATTTCCCATATAAACCGCGCTGTCATAGCGGTGGTCGTACTCATACTGCCGGTTGGGAGAGCTGCCGAAATACCCCCGCTTTCCGCTCACCCGCCGGTTCACAGACTCCACAGCCGCCCGGTAGATGATGGGCGAAAGTCCCATGACCCGAAAATTTTTTACGGCACGCCGCATCATACGCTCAAGGCCCAGCGGATACTCCAGGACCACGCTCCCTCTCTTCC
>CALWMT010000184.1 GCA_944382045.1 uncultured Enterocloster sp.
GCGAATACAACACCGCCGCCCTTCCACTGGGGAGCTCTCGTAGATCCCTGACGGGCATGGCCGGTTCCCTTCTGTCTCCAGGGCTTTCTGCCGCCGCCGGAAACCTCGGAACGGGTCTTGGCCTTCTGGGTTCCCTGACGCTTATTGGCAAGCTGTGCAACAACTGCCAGATGCACCAGGTGCTCGTTTACTTCCACACCGAACACTGCGTCATTCAGCTCCAGTGTGCCAACTTCATTTCCTTCCATATTGTAAACAGATACGTTTGCCATCTGTGTGTTCCTCCTTTCCTATAAAAGCTTACTTCACAACCTTGCTGGTCTCTCTCACAGTCACCAGGCTCTTCTTCGGCCCGGGAACCGCGCCCTTAACCAGGATCAGGTTGTTCTCGGCGTCAACCCTCACAACCGTAAGGTTCTTCACCGTAACCTGCACATGGCCCATGTGGCCAGGCATTCCCTTGCCCTTAAATACGCGGCCGGGAGTGGTAGCGGATCCGTTGGAACCCTGATGACGGTGGAACTTGGAGCCGTGAGCCATGGGTCCTCTGTGCTGGCCATGTCTCTTGATGGCGCCCTGGAAGCCTTTACCCTTGGAAATAGCGGTGGCATCAATTCTGTCGCCTGCGGCGAAGACATCTGCCTTAATCTCATCTTTTACGGAATACTCGCCGGCATTCTCCAGCTTTAATTCCCGCACGTATCTCTTGTAGGATACGCCTGCCTTGTCAAAATGGCCCTTCACCGGCTTGTTTACAAGCTTCTCTCTCTTGTCAACAAAACCAACCTGAACTGCCTCGTAGCCGTCGTTCTCCACAGTCTTAACCTGGGTCACCACGCAGGGGCCGGCCTGAAGCACGGTTACCGGAACCAAAGCTCCATTTTCGTCGAAAATCTGAGTCATTCCGACTTTCGTAGCTAAAATCGCTTTCTTCATTGTTTTACCTCCTGTTTCATGATCTACAGCGGAATGCTTGTGCATTCATCCTAGAGCAGTCTAATATACGTGGAACACTATAAACCGCCGAAGCGGCATGTTGATTCCTCAACAGGAAATACAGTGTTGCTTCTATATCTAAACCCTTCAGGATATAAACGTTTGTCAGCCGCCGATTACTTCGTCTTCATCTTGATGTTGATGTAGACACCGGCAGGCATCTCCAGTCTGGACAGTGCATCTACTGTCTTCTGGCTGGGAGCAGTGATGTCGATGAGTCTCTTGTGAGTTCTCTGCTCGAACTGCTCTCTGGAATCCTTGTACTTATGAACCGCACGCAGGATGGTAACAACCTCCTTCTTCGTGGGCAGCGGCACCGGTCCGCTCACCTGAGATCCGGTCTTCTTTACGGTCTCGATGATCTTTCCTGCGGACTGATCTACCAGCTGGTGATCATAAGCTTTCAATGTGATTCTCATTACCTGACTTGCCATAAAAAAAGTCGCCTCCTTTTCGCACTTTCAAAAACAAGTACGACAAGCGGTGACTGTACACGCTGCCGCGTGTGTCCTAGACGGACCACTCAGCATGCTGCCCTTATCTGACAGCTTTTTGAATTGGTACAGTGACTTGTCGCCAGTTTCCTAACTTGACATTCGCTCCACGGAAAACCTGCCATTCTCAGGCAGCAACCTCACGCTTCACAGCTATCATGCCACAGCCTTTATATACTAGCATAGATTTTTTCCATTTGCAAGCACTTTTTTCAAATATACAAAGCCTGCCAGATATAAGGCGCCATGCCGCAGAAAAACAGCCCTGGTGCCATAGTGCAGGCACCGGGCTGTTCTATTGCCGTTCTATAAGATTAGGAAGCTACTCCTCCATGCAGTAGGGCTCCTCCGGCTCCTCTGCGTAGGATGCCACATCCGTGTCCCCATCTGCGGAAACCAGAATGCCGGAAGCGCTGGTCTTGAACTCCACATCGTCAACGTTCTCTACCTTCTTGTCCTTCTGGACCTTGCCTGAGGAGTTCACCACATAATAATCACCGTCTATATCAAAGCAGGCATACTTCTGTCCGTCTGCCGCTCTCTGAAGCTTTCCTTTATAATAGAGGTAACCGTCCTCTACCCCGGTAACGCCCCGTCCGTTGCTGCTGAAATAGAACTGGGTCGTCTCTCCATTGTCCTCCGTGACCTTCATCTTTCCGCGCTGGGCGCTGCTCTGCTCCTTCGTGCCAAGATAGTAGGCTGCCCGATCGTCCGCTCCGGAGCCGGTATATACCTTGCGCAGTCCGTACACCGGATTGCCCAGGTGATTGAAGAGATAGCTCTTGCCGTTGATCCGCACAATGTCGCTGGAGCGGAGGCGCTCGGAGTCAGAGGCCTTGGGCTTTCCGCTGTTGCTGAAATAGAACCACTCCACATCTCCGTCATATCCCTCAAGCTCTTGGGGCGGCTCAATGGAATACCAGCCAATGCGCGCCTTTCCATCGGCTCCGAAGTACATATAGTCCTGTATATCCTCCTCCGAGCCGGAGCGCACATCCCTCCAGCCAGTCTGCATCGCCCCGTCCTGGTCAAAGCAGTAATATTCTCCGTCAATTCTGCGGGTCCCATAGTCACCGGAGGCACTGTCATTCGGCACGTACTTTTTTCCATTTGTCCCGAAATAAAACCAATACCTTCCGTCGTCTGAGCCGCCCGCGCTGTCATAGCCCGGGACCACCCTGCTGCTCTCCTCATCATAATTGTCCGGCGGGATAAGCTTCTGCCATCCGGTGCGCATCACACCGTCCTCCCCCGTATAATACATATCATCCAGGATCCAGCCCAGCTCCATGCGGCCGCTTCCGTCAAAATGATACCACTTGTCGTCAATCTTCTTCCAGGTATCATTGATCATCTTCCCGCTGCTTCCAAAATAGTACCACTCGTACTCCCCATCCTCTGTGAGCTTCAGCCACTTATCTGTAAGCATAATTCCGTTGCTGTCAACGTAGTACTCGCTGTCGACCCAATCATTCACAGCCATCACGCCGCTGCCGTTCAGATACCTCCAGAGATTGTCCGCGCCCTTCTTCCATTCATTATAAACCTTGCTGCCATTGGAGTCGTAATACACCCAATTGCCGCCCTCCTGGCTCCACCCCTCCGCTGCCATGGCTGGGACCGCACCCACTCCAAAAGACAGGGCTGCCGCCAGTACCAATACCGCCGCTGTTCTATTTTTCATACCACTCAGCTCCTTCTTCTCTGCCTCACCTGTCCCGGAGCTCTATGCCTGCCCCGTTACCTATGATCTATTGTAGCAGGGCACTCCCGATTGTTCAACCTATTTTATCTTTCAATTCTATTACGAAATCCGGCGCTGAGCGGGAAAATGGCTCTCTATCTCGGATGTGCAGCCGCATATCTGCTTCTTTTTGACCGATTGACAGCCCGCCGGGGATTCGGTATACTCTAGTCAGTAAATGCTGCCCGCGAAAAGGGCTGGAAATGAGGTTTATCTATGTGGCTTGCGGATGAATGGAAGGATTATGAAATCATTGACTGCTCTGGCGGAGAGAAGCTGGAGCGCTGGGGAAAATACCTGCTGGTCCGTCCCGACCCCCAGGTAATCTGGGATACGCCCCGGATCAGCTCCGGATGGAAACGAAAAAACGGACACTACCACCGCAGCAGCAAGGGCGGCGGACAGTGGGAATTTTTTGACCTGCCCGATCAGTGGTCCATCGGCTACAAGGGGCTTACCTTTCACCTGAAGCCCTTCAGCTTTAAGCACACAGGGCTTTTCCCCGAGCAGGCGGCCAACTGGGATTGGTTCGGCCCTAAGATCGCAGCGGCCGGCCGGCCGATCAAGGTACTGAATCTCTTTGCTTACACCGGCGGTGCTACCCTGGCCGCTGCCAAGGCCGGTGCTGCTGTAACCCATGTGGATGCCTCCAAGGGCATGGTAACCTGGGCCAAGGAAAACGCCCAGGCCTCCGGCCTGGGCGATGCCCCCATCCGCTGGATTGTGGATGACTGTGTGAAATTTGCGGAGCGCGAGATCCGCCGCGGGAATCACTACGATGCTGTCATTATGGATCCCCCCTCCTACGGCCGCGGGCCCAAGGGGGAGATCTGGAAAATTGAGACCGCGATCCACCCCCTGATTCAGCTCTGTGCCAAGCTTCTGTCCAGGGATCCCCTGTTTTTCCTGGTGAACTCCTACACGACCGGCCTGGCCCCATCGGTTTTAAGCTATCTTTTGGGAGTGGAGCTTGTTCCCCGGCTGGGCGGAACACTTTCCGCTCAGGAGGTAGGCCTTCCCGTCACCTCCAGCGGCCTTGCACTGCCCTGCGGCGCCTCTGGCCGGTGGGAAGCATAGGCCAAAGGCTCTCTGCAAATGCTTCCTTCCGCTGCGCTTAGGGGTCTGCCACCAGGCGCTCCACGTCCAGACGCCCCCATCCCTGGTGATTGCGGGGCAGTCCCATGTCCACCGCCCGCTCCCGCAGGCGCAGCTTTACATCCCGATTGGTCATCTGCGGATATTTTTCCAGAAGAAGCGCAATTGCCCCGGAGACAAGCGGTGTGGACATGCTGGTACCGGATTTAGAAAAATACTTTCCCGGCTCATTGCTGCAGCTGACAATTCCTGAGCCGGGAGCTACAATATCCGGCTTGCAGATGCAGGCCATGGTAGGCCCTCTCCCGGAGTAGTCCACCATGCGGCTGCCCATCACATCCACCTCCTTGTGGTCATCCGAGCAGCCGACTGTGATAACCTTCCGGCTGATTCCCGGGGTGGTCACTGTCATCCGGCCAGGGCCATGGTTTCCCGCAGCCACCACGACCACCAGGCCGTCGTCCCAGGCTCCGTTGACTCCCCGCACGAGGACGGAGTTCTCCGTCATATTCCGCCGGGACAGAGAGCCCACCGATATATTGACAATCCGTATCCCATAGCGCTCCCTGTTTTCCCGGATCCAGCGGAGTCCCGCCAGCACATCTGAGGCAAATCCATTCCCCCTGTGATCCAAAACCTTCACCGCAATGATATTGCAGCCCGGTGCCACCCCGCGGTACATCCCCTGGCTCGATGACCCGTCGCCGCCAATAATTGCTGCTATGTGAGTGCCGTGTCCATTATCATCGTAAGCCGTCAGCCGCCGGTTTACCATGTCCTGGAAGGCAGTAATTCTTCTCTTAAAATCCTCATGCGGATAAATGCCTGTATCCAGCACCGCCACTCCCACGCCCTTTCCTGTCAGGAGCCGGGCCGCTGGGCCGTCACAGCTTATCCCTTCCCTTGCATGATTCACATTCCAAAATGCTCCTTTTTTATTTAGCATATTCTTCCGGAAGGGCACAGGTTACTTCGGCGAATTCTTACATTTTCCATCAAATGCTTACAGCAGAGGTGGCAGCAGAATTAAGATTTTCTTA
>CALWMT010000185.1 GCA_944382045.1 uncultured Enterocloster sp.
CCACATGCTCCCTGTTAAAAATTCCCCAGGCCGCCAGGCCGTCAGGGGCTGTCAAAACCTCATAGCCGCTGTTTTTCAGATAGAGCGACAGGAGATTCACGATGTCCTTGTCGTCCTCTGCAATTAATATTGTGCGCTGCATGCTGTCCGCCTCCTTTTCTCTTTTTTAGTCCGGAACCACCGGCACCGCGTCTGGCGGAATCGGGCACACATACCCTGCCGCTGTCCGTCTCTCAAATTCCTCTCTGGCCGCTTTCAGGATTTCCGGCCGCTCCAAAAGCTCCGCCGCAGCCGCTGCCAGCACCTTTCCCGCATGGACCGCCGCCTTATGTCCAATGGAAGAGCCTGCGCTTGACACATTCTGCCAGCTGTGTCCTGGACAGCCATTTGGCCAGGCCGCCACATGAATCTGAGCCGTGGGCGTAAGCCAGCTCACATCTCCCACATCTGTGGAGCCCGGAGTAAAGGCGGCTCCCTGATACAATGGCGCCAGAAATGCATTCATCGCATGTCCCGCCTTTTCCTGCAGGGCCTTCACCTGCTCCGCCAATCCCGGGTCATTTTCTGCTGCAATGCCGGGAATCCCATCACTTCCCGCATATGTCCCAGCCAAGGCATCTGCAAAGCCCAGCTCCTGATCCGTATAGAGGGGCACGCCCAGCTCCTCAAAGCTTTTATACAAAACCTTCTCCAAAATGGAATTGGGCACCGTATCAGCCAAGCCATCAATAAACCGCTTCTCCACCTGGGTATCCGTCATCAGCGCTGCCCCCTGTGCGATCCGGTCTACCCGTTCCTGAAGCTCTACGGCCTCCGCCACATGGTTGGAGCGGACCATATAGAGCACGCTGGCCTTCGCCTGAACCACATTGGGACTTACCCCGCCCGTATCTGTGATCGCATAGTGAATCCGCGCCCTGTCACTCATATGCTCCCGCAGGAACTGCACTCCCATATTCATCAGCTCCACTGCATCCAGGGCGCTACGTCCCTTTTCCGGTGCTCCCGCTGCATGGGAGGCCACGCCGGAAAATTTGTACTGCGTCTGGATGCAGGAATTGGAGGAACCGGTATTTACTTCATTTACATCCTCTGGGTGCCAGGTGAGCGCTGCATCCAGCGATCTCCACAGGCCATCCCTGGCCATAAAGGCCTTGGCCGCTCCCCCCTCCTCGCCGGGACAGCCATAGAGAATCACCGTACCCGGCCTTCCCGTTTTCTCCAGATAGGCCTTCACGCCAAGGGCCGCACCCATAGCCCCCGCGCCGAGCAGGTTGTGGCCGCAGCCGTGGCCGCAGGCCCCTGGGATGTGTTCCTTCTGCTCTGTGCACCCCGCCTCCTGGGACAGGCCTGACAGAGCATCATACTCCGCAAGAATTCCAATTCTGGGGCCTCCCTCTCCAAAGCTGGCGGAAAACGCGGTGGGAATTCCGCAGATTCCTTCCTCCACAGCAAAGCCCTCCTGCCGAAGCACACGGCAGTAATAGGCAGCAGATTTTTCCTCCTGCAGGGACAGCTCCGCATACTCCCATATCTGATCCGCAGCCTGGCAGATAAGGCCCCGCTTCTCCTCAACTGCTTCCACCGCTGTCTTTTTTCCCTGATTCATCCTGAACTCCTCCTCAAAAAATAATAAATCCCGGAAGGTCAAATACCTCCCGGGACTGCATCAGCCTTTGCAAGCGTTCACAGCACCTTTGCCAGAAAATCCTTTAACCGAGGGTTCTGGGGATTCCCGAAAATCTCCTCTGGGCTTCCCTGCTCCAAGAGCTTCCCGTCCGCCATAAAGAGCACTCGGTTTCCCACCTCTCTGGCAAATCCCATCTCATGGGTCACGACTACCATGGTCATGCCCTCGTGGGCCAGCTCCTTCATAACGTCTAAAACCTCACCCACCATCTCCGGATCCAGGGCCGAGGTGGGCTCGTCGAAAAGCATGACCTCCGGCTCCATAGCCAGGGCCCGCACAATAGCCACCCGCTGCTTCTGTCCGCCGGAGAGCTGTATGGGATAAGCGCCGGCCCGATCCTTAAGGCCCACACGGTCCAAAAGCTCCAGAGCCTTTTTCTCCGCCTCCGCCCTGGTGAGCCCCTTCACCTTCATGGGCGCCAGAATCATATTTTCAAGGATCGTCATGTGGGGAAACAGATTAAAGTGCTGGAACACCATGCCTATCTTCTGGCGGAGCTTATCGATGTCCAGCTTCACCATCCTTCCCTGCTCATTCTGGTATTTCTTTTTCGTGATGTCAATGCCGTCAAAGACAATGGCGCCGCCGGTGGGCTCCTCCAGCAGGTTCAGGCTTCGGAGAAAGGTGGATTTTCCCGAACCGGAGGGTCCGATCACCGCCATCACATCCCCCTCGTGGATGTCCACCGTCACCCCGTCCAGGGCCTTGATGGCACCCATGTTGTAATATTTTTTCAAATCCGTCACGCGGATCAGGCTATCTCTTGTCGCCACGGCTCATCCTCCTCTCGAAATGGGCAATCACCTTGGAGGTGGGGAAGCACAGGCAGAAATAAATCGCTGTGGCCACCAGCAGAGGCTCCACCATAATGAAGGTCGCTCCGCGGACTGCATTTACCGCGGACATAATATCCTGGACGCCGATGGTGTAGGTGATGGCGGACTCCTTGATAATCACCACGAACTCATTGGCTATGGCCGGGAGAATGTTTTTCAGCGCCTGCGGGAAAATAACGTAGCACAGGTTCTGTCTCTGGGAAAGCCCCAGGGAGCGGGCCGCCTCGGTCTGTCCGGAGTCAATGGACTGGATGCCCGCACGGATAATCTCGCACAGGTATGCGCCGGAGTTCATGCCTAAGGCCACCACGCCCGGCAGGAAGCGGTTGAACCGCAGGAAGCCGAAGAGCTGAAAGCCAGGCAGCTCGATGATGCTGAACACGCCATAGTAGATCACCCACACCTGCACGATCACAGGGGTGGACCGCAGAATCTCCACATAGGCGGTGGCGATAAAGGACAGGGGATTAAAACGGCCGACTGCGGCCAGAAATCCCCTCTCTCTGAGATGCCCCTCCGCGTCCAGGCCCAGCGCCCGGAAGGGCCGCACGTTTGACATGCGCATAAGGGCCAGGATCAGGGCCAGGCAGAAGCCGATCACCACGGTGAACAGGGCCAGCAGGATGGTCACCAGCATGCCCTGCCAGAAGAGCTCCGCATAAGGGGCGATGAGCTTAAAATTTTCCAATCTCACAAATTGATCCATTGGGTACTCCTTTCATTGCTGCCGTTTAGGCACAGCCGTTCAGACGGCAGAAAACAAACAAAGGCGGCGGGGAGCCCCCTGCCAAAAGGACCTCTCCTCCCCGCCGCTCTCGCTTTCTGAACGGTTACTCCTGCACGTTTCCTTCCGCGTCAAGCAGTCCCTCGTAGGTATTGCCGGATGCCAGCTCGTTGGCCTCCGCCACAAAGGTCTCCATGCTGCCGTCCTCGATGGCTGCCGCGATCGCTTCGTTTACCGTGGCAAGAAGGGCATCGTTGTCCTTCATCACGCCGATGGCGGATCCCGCCACATCATAGGGAACGTCGCAGATGATCTCAAGATCCGGGTAATTCTTCTGGTAGCTCTCCGCAACCACAGTCTCGATGTATGCCACATCCAGCTTGCCGGCCAGAAGCTCCGCGATGATGTCCGTCACCTTGGGAAGGGAAATGATGTCCGCATCCGGGCTGTTGGTGTTGGCGAGATCCAGCTGAATGGAGCCGGTCTGCGCACCCACGGTCACGTCCGCATTGTTGGTGGACTCAAGAGAGGTGTAAACCTCCGCGTTGGCCTTCACCGTTACCAGGGACTGGGTGCCGGTGTAGTAGATGTCGGAGAAGTTCATAATGTTCTCGCGCTTGGGATCCGGGGAAAGGCCGGCCATTCCCAGATCCACGGACTTGGTCTGCAGCTCGCTGAGCACGCCGTCAAAGTCCACGGTAACCACTTCCAGCTCAAGGCCCATATAATCCGCTATGTACTGTGCCAGGGCCATATCAAAGCCTGCCAGCGTGGGAGATCCGTCCTCGCCGATGGCATAGAACTCATAGGGAGCAAAATCCGGGCTGGTGGCAACCGTCAGCTTGCCCTCGGTCACGGTCTCAACCTCTGCCGCTGCGCCCTCTGCCGCCTCAGCGTCCGCTGCTTCTGTGTCCTCCGCGGCCGCCTCGGTCTCCTCTGCCTCTGCATCCTCCGCAGCTGCCTCGGTCTCCGCTGCCGCAGCGGTGGTCTGGGCCGCCGTGGTCTCCTCCGCTCCGCCGCCGCAGGCCGCAAGGGACGCTGCCATAAGGGCAGACAGTGTAATCGCTAAAAATTTCTTTTTCATAATAGCTCCTCCTGTATTTTGAATAAATATTAGAATTATTTCAGGTTTATTCATTATACCAGATTTTGAAAATTAATCAAGGCTTTCCTTTCCGCTTCATTCGCTTTCTACGCTGTGAGGGCTGGATTTGCTGGGTTTTTGAGGGTGGTTGTGCGCTATGAGTATTCTACTCTCTAACATTGACAGCACTTTAAATAAGCGATAATTTCTGAATTAATTGCAACTAATTGCAACTAGTTGCAATTAGTTGCAATCCAATTATTCTGCAAACCACCTTGCACCTGCCCCTTTGCCTTCTACATAAATTTTACCTTGTTCTTTTAACTCACGCATTAGGACTTGTACTTCTCCACGAGACAGACTCGGCAAAACTTGCTGCAATTCATTAAATCGCGTCCCTCTATTTTTCTGGATATGTGTTAAAATTAATTCTTTATTAGTATCACGATCTAATCCAACGATCCGAGTATGTACACCAGTTTTTCCTACCGCAGCATATAATTGACGTGAGAGAACATATCTATTTCGCCCAACATGTTCTACTACACCTATATCTGCTAGCCATTTTAAACGAGGACGCAAATATTCCGAAATAGGATTTTCATGATACAAGGCATTTACGATCAAAAAGTCAGCTGTTGAAAATGATTCAAGTCTGTCTTCACCTATTTTCTTAATTACAGAAAGCATTTTTTTATCTATGATCAAGCCGTTCAGAGTAAGACTAACAAAGTTATTGTCTGTACCGGTAAAATCTGGAAGCTCTTTCGCTTCCATGATGCTGATTTCATAAATCAGATTCATGCCCTGTCCGGATCTTTCTACTAAACCACATAATGACAGTATCTCTGCGATACGTCTATTACGAGGAGACTGACGATTTAAAATATTGTCTAATGTGATTCCATTGGGAAAACCTCCAGGACTTTCTACTACTAACCGATCACGATACTGACGGATGAAAATGCTTCCACTCATCTGATACATGCGGTGTGATACCGCATTTAGAATTGCTTCCCTCACTACA
>CALWMT010000186.1 GCA_944382045.1 uncultured Enterocloster sp.
ATACAGATCCTGTACCACCACATTCACCCGTGCGTCCGTGCACTGGGCTGCCAGGCGGACGCTGACTAAAAGCTTCCAGGCCTCGTTGTAGTCCAGGGTGCATCCCGCGTCCGGGTATTCCTTTTTCAGCCGGTCAATGATGACCAGGGCAAGCTCCTTTTTTGTCATTTGTCTAATTCGTCCTTTCTCTCCTGTTGCAGGGCTGCGCCTCTGTCTGGCCGGCCTGCTGCTCTGGCCGGCTTAATTGCTGCATTCTGTTTTTTATCCTTCCGCTTGGGATTTTCGGGAAACCAGCCTCGCTCCACCCGCTTCTCCTGCTCTTTAAGCTCCAGGATACTCCACAGACAACTGCAGCCAAGCACCCCCAGGGCCGATGCGGCCACTACATGTTCCACCTGCATGCTAGCCGCCAGAAAAAGTAGGCCAGCTGCCAGAAAAACGGGCCAGCAGCTTGCGGAAAAATAATACTCCGCCTTGATTACAATGGGATGGAAAATCCCGATTGCCAGAAAACAAACCCCTGCGATAATAATACCATTCAAATGCATTTTATAAATAGATCCCTCCGATATCCGCCGTACATATCTTTCTGCAAAAAGGCCTCATAGCCCAGGCTGCGGATGTTGTTCTGGCTATATGTATTTTCCGGGTGGGCCGTGCAGAACAGATAGCGGATCCCCTTTGCTGCAAGGGCCTCCTCCGTCACCTCCATGAGCCGGCGCTGGAGGCCGAAGCCCCGGAACCTGTCCCGCACAGCTGCTGAGTCCATGTGGGCCGCCAGGTCCAGCTCCTCCTCCGAAAGCCCGTATTCTCTTCCCAGATTCTCCTGGCTGCGGCCAGGAAGGACGGCCAGGAAGGCGCCTGCCAGGACGCCGTCCGTCTCCCCCAGGGCCAGAAAGGCTATGGCCTTTCCCTCCTCTAAAAGCGCCGTGATGTGAGGGCCGTCATCCGGCACATACCATTCCTTGTGATCCATTCCGGCCCAGACCGCCTGTATCAGATCCCCGATGGCCTGTCCGTCCGCAGGGACGGCCTGTTTGATTTGAAAATTCATGCTTTTCCACCCTATTCTAATTTTGCCTATTTAATATTTTCCTTTTTCAGGAACCGCACCACCAGTCCCACCGCAGCAGCCGCCATTACGCACTCTGTGACTGCCTGGGCATAGGGAAGTCCGAAGAGCGGCGCCAGCCGGTTGAGCAGGTACAGAAGAGGAATCTCGAAGACTGCCTTTCTGAGAATGGCCAGGACCAGGGCCTCCCGGCCCATGCCCACGGCCTGGAACACGCCCACGCAGAGAAAATCCAGCGCCAGGAAGGGCTGGGCCAGGCAGAAGCCCTTCAGAAACCGCATGCCATAGCCAATCGTCTCTTCGTCCCCGATGAATGCCCGCACCAGCGGCCCTGCGAAGAGGAACATAAGCACGGCGGAGAGAATCAGCGCGGCTTCCACGATCTTCACCGCAAATGCCATGGCCCCCCGCATCCGTCTGTGGCTCCCGCTGGCATAGTTGTAGCTGATAAAGGGCATGACGCCCTGGGAAAATCCCATGGCCACATACATGGGAACCATGTTGATCTTGGTGCAGATGCCCATGGCCGCCAGGGCCGCCGTTCCAAAGGGGGCTGCCAGGTTGTTGAGGACCGTGCTGCCTACCACGTTCAGCAGGTTCTGGATGGAGGCCGGCACGCCCACGCCGCAGACTCCCAGGATGATTCTTTTTTCCAGTGAAATATGCCTGGGGGATATGCTGACGCAGGTGGTCCCCCGCTTTACAAATAGGTATACCAGAAAATATCCCAGGGCGCACACATTGGAAATGCAGGTGGCCAGGCCCGCCCCGGCCGCCCCCATATCAAAGCCCCAGGGAAGGATGAAAATGGGATCCAGCACAATGTTGAGAAGGCACCCGCTCATGGTCCCGATGCTGGCGTGAAGGGCCGCGCCCTCGGAGCGGATGAGGTAGGCCATCACCACATTCAGGATGGAGGGCACAGCCCCGGCTGTGACGGTCCAGTCCATGTATCCGTTTGTGGGCAAAGCGGTAACCGCGTCAGCGCCCAGAATGTCGAGAAGAGGCCCCCGCAGTACCGTGCAGATCAGGGAAAATAGAAGGCCGCAGACCAGCGCACCGTAAAATCCAAAGGCGGAGCACCGATACACGGTCTCCATGTCCTTTCTCCCCATGGCCCGGCTCATCATGCTGGAGCTCCCCACGCCGAACAGGTTGTTCACTGCGTTGAATGCCAAAAGGACAGGGGCCGCCAGCGTCACAGCCCCTGTCTGCACCGGGTCATTTAAGAGCCCTACAAAATAGGTGTCCGCCATGTTGTACATCACCATGACCAGGGAGCTGAGCACCGTAGGCACTGACAGGGCCATCACCGCCCGGGGAATTGTCTCCTTTTCAAAAAGAATCTCGCGTTTTGTCTCCGCCATTTTCTCACTCCTCAATTTCCCATCATCTCAGCCGTCCCGCTCCATAAGCACCCGGCAGGTTTTCCGGCAGCAGGCGATTCCATATTTTAAAATCGTCTGGATGCCCTCGCTGCGCATCCCCTGGGCATATCCTTTTTCTTGGATCTGCTCCAGGGCACGGCGGCAGGCGGCCTCCGGATTCTCCTCGGCGTATTTCACTTCAATGATAATCCCTGTGTTCCCCTCATCCATACGGATCATTATGTCGCTGAAGCCCTCCCCGGCTTCCCGGTTGGAGGTGACTGTCCAGCCCTCCTTGTATCCCAGAATCCCTAGGAGCAGCCCGTGATAGAAGTTCTCCTTTGTGGGCTTCTTCACAAATGTGTCCCGGATGCTGACCGTCTTTTCCAGATACCCGGCCAGTAGGCGCTCCACCTCACGGGGCTTTCCCTCTGCCAGCGCGGCGCAGAAGGCCTTTAGGCGCTCCCCGTCTCTTCCTGCGCCCTCCTTAAACAGGGCCAGTATCTGATCCGTAAAAATATTACGGATCTCCCGGTTGGGGATGGCGAGCGCATACCGGTTTCTCTCCACTGTCCCTCTGCGGGTCAGGTAGCCTGTGGCAAACAGCACGCTCCACAAGTTGTCTGATGACTCGTACAGCCTGGAGTCGGTCAAATCCTCGCGGATCTCCTTTTCCACTGTCTCCCCCGCTGTCAGCGCTTCGAGCTCGCTCTTTGTGGGCCCATTTCCCATCTGTCCGATGAAATGCCGCACCGCCTCATTCCCGCTGGTGTTGGACCAGTAATCCCTGGGCAGCAGCTCGGGGTCGTCCAGCAGCTCATCGCAGTAGCTGATCACATCCCAGGGGCAGTACACGTCCACATTTCCAAAGCGGTAGCCGTCATACCACTCCTTGATATCCCCGTACTTTTCCTCCAGCCCATAATAGCCAAGCATTTCCCTGACCTCGCTGTCCGTGAAGCCAAAGTATTCGTCAAACCGCACCGTTGACACGGAAAAAACCTTGGGGTTGTTTAACCCGGTGAAAATGCTCTCCTTGGCCACCCGCAGGCAGCCTGTCAGCACGGCAAAGTACAGGGCTTCGTTGGTCTTTAGGGCCTGCTCGAACATGCTTCGGATCAGCAGTACCATCTCGTCATAATATCCCTGCTCGTTCGCCTTTGCCAGGGGAACGTCGTATTCATCAATCAGGATGATCGTCTTTTTCCCGTAATGCTTATACAGCAGCTCTGAGAGCTCCCTGATGCTGAAAATCAAGGTTTCATCATCCATCTCCCTAGCCATCAGGGCCAGATGCAGCTCCTTATCCTCAGATGACAGCCTGCTGCTCTCCTGCAGAAGCTGCATCCTCCGGGCCTCCTCGTTAATCACTTTAACGGCCAGGTTCCGGGCCGTCTGAAAATCGCCGGCACAAATGCCTTTAAGGCTGATAGACACCACGGGGAATTTTCCCATATACGCGCCGCAGAGATCGGTCTCACCGGCAATCTCCAGCCCGTCAAAGAGCTCCTTTTTCGCGCCTATCTCAAAAAAGCTTTTCAGCATGCTCATATTCAGGGACTTTCCAAATCGCCGGGGCCGGGTAAATAAATTTACCTTCCCCCATCTATCCAGCAGATCCCGAATCATCCCCGTCTTATCCACATAGTAGAATCCTTCTGTGCGGATCTCCTCAAAGCTCTCGATCCCCACTGGGAGCTTCTTTTTTCTCGTCATCTGGGCGTCACGCTCCTTTTGCCTGCATCCGCAGCTGTTCTGAACCGTTTCTCTCATTCTATCATTGACGGGGGAATATGGCAAGATGGGCCTTAACCGGTTTCGTAGTTGGCAGCTGGATCTGTACTTTTCATATCCGGAAAAACTTCGGTTCATTAATCATATTTTTCTATGTTCACTGTGGCTATGGCAGACTGATTGGGCATCCCGGTCACAAGATCCTGCGGCGCCGGTACCAGCATCATAAATCCGTCTTTCCCATAACGTTTCTCATATCCCTGCGCATATTCTTTTTCCACCGAGATATGCTGTACCTGCCCGATAATCATGGCGGTAATTCCTGCTCCGCTCAGATCAAAAATATCCTTTAAGGTACATTCCAAGCTAACAAAAGCCTCTTCTATCATCGGAGCATGAACCGCTTTTCCATCGCAAAGCGTAAAGCCTCCCACTTCAAACTCATCCTTTTCTAAATCATTGTGATGGATCGTATCCACCAATTTATCATAATAGCTTATAGGGAGAAAATTGATGCCGAAGCATTTATCCCTCTGAATATTTTTATAGGTATGCGTGTGTTGATAGAGGTTCCCTATTACGGCAAAAAATGCTGCCTTGTCCCCGTGAAAGCTGCTCCAGGCGTGAAAGCATACGTTAGGCTGTCCGTTTTCTTTCCATGTGGTTACAGCAAATAATACCGCCGGTATCCCTGCTGTCACTTCAAAATGGTGAAACAGCTCAAACTCTTCCGGGTAAGAAGGTTTAAAATATTGCGGAAAATCCGCCCCAATCTCTATTTTCATTGTGACGCCTCCCTCTCGTACTCTTTCCTCACTCTTTCTATATTCTATCATGTCAAAATACAAATTCAAAGTCCTTTATTATACCGAACGTTACCCTTCTTCTGAATTATGCACACAAAAAAAGCGCTGCAATTCCCAGCCTGCAGCGCTTTTTAATCAATCTGTATGCCGGCTTATATCATCAGCCGCCCCTCCATCCCCTCATAGTCCACGGTCATCACCCGGCCGTCCGCAAGGGTCAGGGCCACCGGCCCGTACCCGCCGCAGCCCTCGGGATCCGTGAAGGCGATGGACTTCACCGGGAACAGCTCCTCCTCCGTCCAGGCCTCTCCGGTCTTTTTGGTGAGCACCGCGCTGACCATCACGTAGGGCTCATAGGCGTACCAGCGGT
>CALWMT010000187.1 GCA_944382045.1 uncultured Enterocloster sp.
ATAAGCTCATGCCAGATAGACGGATCATAATAGGGATTAAAGTCCTCCCGGATCTGATCCTTTAAAAGGAGAATTCCCACCTGGTTGGTGTGGGACGGCAGGCAGATGTCCACATGCATCTGATCCAGCCGCTTTAATCCCTCCACAAATTCTTCCATCAAGGAAAACGGAAGTCCGATCTCCTCAAACTGCTTCTTCGTATTCCACAGAAGTCCCAGACCCCCGTGCATGCCGCAGGTGTAGGTCTTCCCGTCCTTATCCTGCACGTCAAAGAAAAACGAAGTGCAGCCCGGTGTGTGTCCCGGTGTGGAGACGGTGCGGATGGTCACATTTCCCTGGACAATGGGCGTATCGTCAGAATAAATCACATCCGGCTCAAACTCCCCGCAGGTATACCCGCCCTCGTTCATGATCAGATCCCTTCTCTCATGAAGAAACGGCAGATCCCTCTCTCCCAGGTAGATCTTCGCGCCGGTGAGCTCCTTCATCGTCCGGGCTGCGCCGATATGATCAATGTGGGCATGGCTCAGCAGAATCTTTTTGATGTCCGTAAGCTGGTATCCCAGCTTGTGAATATTCTCAATCATCAGATACGCGGTCTCGTGCATGGCCGTATCAATCAGGATAAGTCCATCCCCCGTGTCAATCAGATAGCAGGCCACCCAGTTATTTCCCGACACATACCAGACTCCGGGAGCCATCCGCAGAGGCTCCAGATATGTCTCCCAGGGCTTGCGGCAGCAGTGCTCCATAAGAACCGGAGCCGGGGGACTCACCAGCGATGTACTATTTAATGGCATAATCAATTCCTCCTATTGTTTCCAATTATATCGCAGACTGCGCTAAAAATCCATTCCCATGTCCCTAGCCATACAGAGGGAACAGCATATGTGCCGAGATGGTACATGTAACAATGGCAATAACCATATAAGGAATGGTAAACCGCATAACCTCCACCGGATTGTAGCCGCCCGCGCCATAGGCCACAGCAGCCTCGCCGGAGCCAGAGGGAAGAGCGATATCAAACATATTGGCAATTCCCGCAATCAGGACGATTCCGCGGGGATCCCATCCGCCTACCAGAGCCAGGGAGGCCGCTATGGGAACCAAAACAGTCTGGGTTGCGGAGTTGGAGAGGAAATTTGTCATAATGATCGTAACTGCGGAGAACAGGAACATAACGGAAATGGAGCTGGGATTTTCCCCTACCATGCCCATCAGGAAATTTCCAATCAGCTCGCTGGCACCGGAGCTGCCCAGTGCATCCGCTACCACCAGCACGCCTGCGATCATCCAGATCATATCCACAGTCATGCTGGAGACAGCCTCCTTCGTCGTAAGCACCCCTGTGTAGATCAGGATCAGAACGCCGATGGCCGGAGCCACGTACATAAGATCGCCTGTCCAGGTATTCAGGATCATAATGAGCATAACCACCACAAAGACGATATACACAATCCTTTCCTGGATCGGAGACAGCACACCCTTCTGTACCTTCTGCTTGGCCGCGTCCTTATTTAAAGCGCCAGCCTGGTTGGGCATCAGGCGCCACCCGAACACACAGTAGAGAACCAGCGCCACCATGGGAAGAATCGAGAAAATAAACGGATCCAGCATCTTCAGCGCATACTTTTCATCTGGAATAATTCCCACATACATCGCATTGATTACTGCAAAGTTGGTCGCTCCCAGGCTGATAGGAAACCGAAACTTACATGAGGACGTAATTCCAAGGGTGGGAAGCATCAGGCGCTTGGAATTGATTTCCCCTGTGTCCCCCAGAGTAGAGAGGAATACAACCATAATCGCCAGAACTGCGGTGGACGGAATCAGCTGGGCCATTATGCCGGCAATCAGGAAGATTGAGAGAACCAGCAGAGTTCCGTGCTTTCCCTTCATTGACTCCATCAGCTCCTGCAGGTTCGCCACCAGATTCGTTTTCCCCAGGACGCCGCCCAAAGCCAGCATGGGGGCAATCAGAACCACAATTTTGTTTCCGAATCCGCTGAATGTGGTATTCAGGTCAATCACCCCTGTCACCATCAAAATCACGCAGCAGGTCATGGTAGTCACGCCAAAGGGCACCTTATGCCATACGAACATCACCATCATGAAAATTGTAACGGCAAGAACAATATACATATCCATGAAAAATCCCTCCTTTTTGCTCTGCCGCAGAAAAATATCCTGCGGCGGGCACTCATCAATAAATTCCCATCTCTTTCTCATGGCCATGAGGTGACTTTCGTCATTTTTTGCAAAATTTATTGAATCCTATTGATAAAATGATTATAATAAGACAACAGACTCATTGCAACTTATGGTTTTTCTTGTCTATACTTACTTTTTTTAAGTTCATAGAATTAAAAGGGGGATTTTTGTGGATCTTAAACAATTGGAGTACATCATTGCCATTGCGGAGGAGCAGAGCATCGCCAAGGCGGCACAGAAGCTCTTTATGACGCAGTCTGGGCTGAACCAGCAGCTTCTGAAGCTGGAGAGAGAGCTGGGCCTGCCGCTCTTCCACCGCATCAAGCACGGAATGGTTCCCACATATGCGGGGACGATCTATCTGGAAACTGCAAGAAAAATGCTTATGATGAAGCAGGAGACCTACCGGCTCCTCCAGGATATCGCGGATATGAAAAAAGGAGAAATCGCCATCGCCTATACGCCGGAGCAGGGCTCCCGGATGTTCTCCCACATCTATCCTATCTTTCACCGAATGTATCCGGACATTACCTTTAAAATTTATGAAGCCCGGGTGAAGCAGGGAGAACAGCTCCTTCTGCGCGGCAGCGTAAACATCGCCTTTGTCTCCCACGCGCTGGATGACAGAAAGCCCCAGTTTGACTATTTTCTTATGAGTGAAGAGCTGCTGGTCTTTGGCGTCCCCAAAAGCCATCCCCTGGCGCCGCTGGCCGGCGAGAGGAGCTGGGAGGCCTTTCCGCCCATTGACTTTCATCTTCTCCGGGATGAGCCTGTGATTCTCGTGAGCAAGGAAACCCGGCTGCGGGATATGGTTGACACCCTCTATGAGGCTGCCGGCGTCAAGCCCCGTATCCTCTTTGAGTCCGCAAGCAGCATCACCGCCTTCAATATGGTCAAAAGCCAGGTAGCGCCTGCCTTCTTCCCGCAGTCCTATGTGACGCCCACGGCTCCCATCGCCTATTTCTCCGTGGGAAGCCGTATGCGCTGGATGCGTTCTGCCCTCACCCGCAAGGATGCCTATATCAGCAAGGCCGAGCAGGACTTTCTCAAGCTGGCGAAGGATTATCTGCAATGCCAAGAGGGCTGTGAAAGCTAGGATTAAAATCACCCAGCCTTCACAGCCCCGCTATTTAGCAGTCTCTGTCCGTCAGGCAGGTTTACCGCCCGCCGTCCGAGCTGCTGTCTCTTTTCGTTTATTTCCCTGCCCCTGGCAGCTTAAAGGAGCTCTTTAAGGACACAATCCGGTTGAACACCGGCGCGCCGGGCCTGCTGTCCTTGCAGTCCGCGCAGAAATATCCGCTGCGCATGAACTGGAAGCTGTCGTAGGCCTTGGCCTCTGCCAGAGCCGGCTCCACATAGCAGTGCGGAAGCACCGTAAGGGAGTTGGGGTTCAGATTCAGGCTGCCGTCCTCGTTCAGCTTGCCCTTCTCCTCATCCACGATATTCTCATACAGGCGGCACTCCACCTCTTTTGCCGCAGCTGCGGCCACCCAGTGGATCGTTCCCTTTACCTTGCGCACCGGTGCGCCGGTGCCGCTCTTGGTCTCCGGGTCATAGGTGCCGTGCACCACGGTCACGTTCCCGTCCGCGTCCTTCTCGCAGCCCGTGCACTTCACATAGTACGCGCCCATGAGGCGCACCTCATTGCCCGGGAACATGCGGAAATACTTCTTCGGCGGCTCCTCCATGAAGTCCTCCCGCTCGATGTAAAGCTCCCGGCCGAAGGGCACCTTCCGGCTTCCCAGCTCTGGATTCTCCAGGTTATTGGGGATTTCCAGCTCCTCGATCTGGCCCTCCGGATAGTTGTCGATCACCAGCTTCACGGGATTTAACACCGCCATCAGGCGGGGCTTCTTAAGCTTCAGATCCTCCCGGATGCAGTATTCCAAGAGCGCGTAGTCCACGGAGCTGTTGGCCTTGGACACGCCCACCAGGTCCACGAACATCTTGATGGCCTCCGGGGTATAGCCTCTGCGGCGCAGAGCCGCGATGGACACCAGCCGGGGATCGTCCCAGCCATCCACGATCCCGTCCTCCACCAGCTTCTTGATGTAGCGCTTGCCCGTAACCACATTGGTCAGGTACAGCTTGGCAAACTCGATCTGCCGGGGCGGATTCTCAAACTCACACTCCCGCACCACCCAGTCATAGAGAGGCCGGTGGTCCTCAAACTCCAGGGTGCAGATGGAGTGGGTGATATGCTCGATGGCATCCTCAATGGGGTGGGCAAAATCATACATGGGGTAAATGCACCAGGTATCCCCTGTATTGTGGTGGCTCATGTGGGCCACCCGGTAAATCACCGGGTCGCGCATATTGATATTGGGGGAGGCCATGTCGATCTTGGCCCGCAGAACCTTCTCCCCATCCTTATACTTTCCTTCCTTCATCTCCTCAAAGAGACGCAGGTTCTCCTCCACGCTCCGGTTCCGGTAGGGGCTCTCCCTGCCAGGATTGTTGAAATCCCCCCGGTACTCCCGGATCTCCTCCGCCGTCAAATCACAGACAAAGGCCTTGCCCTTCTTAATCAGAAGCAGGGCGCACTCATACATCTGCTCAAAATAATTAGACGCGAAAAACAGCCGGTCCTCGAAATCCGCTCCCAGCCACTTTACATCCGCGATAATGGACTCCACAAACTCCGTCTTCTCCTTCGTTGGGTTCGTGTCGTCAAAGCGCAGGTTAAACTTCCCGCCGTACTTCTTCGCCAGACCGTAATTCAGCAGAATGGACTTGGCATGTCCGATGTGCAGATAGCCGTTGGGCTCCGGAGGGAACCGGGTCTGCACATGATTGTACACGCCCTCCGCCAGGTCCTTGTCAATCTCCTGCTCAATAAAATTGCGGGAAACCGCTTCCTTCTCTCCGCTCTCCACAGCGGACTCTATCTCAGCCATATATTTATTCCTCCATTGTATAATCACAGTTTACATGTAATCATAGCATATTTCTCTGGTTCGGGGAAGGGGAAATTCCATATTTACAGGGTTTTTACGCCAAAGGCCCCATACGCTCCCGCGCACAGGGCCCAATTTTCTTACATGCAGCGCCAACCTTCCGCCAAGGCTTTCCCTCAGCCTAGCCCGCCGTCACATGTCATAATATCCCGCAATCTCCGCGCCCTCGGG
>CALWMT010000188.1 GCA_944382045.1 uncultured Enterocloster sp.
GGTTCGACACCACCACATTTCCAAAGCCCATGCGCTCCATATTTTGGGAGAGGATCCTTGCCCTGGCCGGATGAATCTCATTGGAGAGAAGGAATCCTCTCCCCTTAAGCCGGGAGGCAATATGGCTGGACTTTCCCCCTGGGGCCGCACACAGGTCCAGCACTCGGTCACCCGGCTGCGGATCCAGCACCGCCCCGGCCGCCATGGCGCTGGGCTCCTGCATATAATAGACGCCCGCCTCATGGAGGGGGCTGCGGCCCGGCCGGCAGTCCTCCCCATAAAAATATCCTTCCGGGACCCAGGGGACCGGCCGCAGGTAAAAGCCGGCCCTCTCCCTCAGCCATGCTGCCTCCTGGGCTGCGCCGGCCTGCTCCCAGCCCGCCTGGCGTCCCTCCCTCGTCTTCCAGCCATTGAGCCGCAGGCCCTGGGGCCGCTCCCTCTCATAGCTGGCAAAAAAAGCCTCGCTCTCCTCCCCCAGCAGCTCCTCCATCCGCCTTGTAAATCCCAAAGGCAGCTCCATCTCTCCACATCCTTTCCCGCATCCGCCGCACATGCACTGCTCCGCTGTGCTCTGGACGCCGCACATTCCCATACCCTCACAGGGCCTGAAAAAGCCGCTGTACTGACTTCCAATACAGCGGCTTTCCTGCCTATCCTTCATCCCCTCTCTGCATCGAGGGCGTGTCTCTTACAGAAGAATCTTATAATCGTCTGAGGCCTCTCCATTCACAACATAGTATGCTGCGCCCTCATTCGCCACGATATAGAGCTGGATATCCTTGATCTCCACCCCGCGGTGGGTCTTCTTATATGCCTTTACAGCCTCATCCAGCACGTCCTTGGCAACGATGTCTCTTCCATCAAACTGGAAGTGCACTGCGGCCTTCGGCTCAGCCTTCTTCGCTGCAGCTCTCTTAGCAGCCGGCTTCTTTTCTGCAGCCTTCTTCACCTCTGCAGTCTCCTCCTTCTTGGCAGCAGTCTTTCTTGCCGCAGGCTTCTTGGCAGCGGCCTTGGTCTCCTCTGTCTTCGGCTCAGCCTTCTTGGCAGCGGTCTTGCGCGCCGTTGTCTTCCTTGCAGCCGGAGCCTTTGCTTCCTCTTTTTCAACTGGAGCTGCTGGCTTCACTTCGGCCTTTACGGCAGCCTTTGTCTCTGTCTCAGCAGCCGCCTTAACTTCCTTCTTAGCTTCTACCATAGTCCATGTCCTCCCTGACAAAATAAAATTATTAAAAAATCATTCTTATGTAAATCCCTAGCTGCACTAAGGGGATTATAGAATGCTTTCCTTTATTTGTCAAGGCTTTTGCCATCCTCCATCCATTCCAGGCACAGAGGGAGCCAGTGTGCTATATGGGAATCTGGGTGCAGATTCTCCTCCTCCGACTCCACCTCCGGAGTAGCCAGGCTCATCCCGTGAAGCCCTCTGTGGAACATATGATATTCACAGTCCACCCCGGCCTGAAACAGCCTCTGCGCAAAGAGCAGGGAATTCATGGAGGAAACCTTCTCATCCTCCCGCGTATTCCACAGAAAGACAGGCGGCGTCTGGGTCAGATCTCTCTCCTCCAGCGAAAACAGCCGGATCAGCTCCTCATCGCCCCCAGTCAGCCGGCGCACAGAGCGCTCATGGCCATACGCGCCCATGGAAATAACCGGATAGCCCAGAATCAGTCCATCAGGCCGGTTCTGCTCTCTCTCCTCCGGTGAAAAAATGGACGGCTCATTCCAGAGCACCCCCAGGCTTGCCGCCAGATGCCCTCCTGCGGAAAATCCCGCTGTGTAAAGCCGTTCGGCCCGGCCCCTCCACTCTGCGGCGTTTCGAAGCCAGCGCACGCTCCAGGCCAGCTCCCGCACCGGATCGGTCCCCAGCACCTCCTTCTCTAAACAGTATTTTAACACAGCGGCGTGATAGCCCGCCTTCCCAAAGGCCCCTGCGATGGGCTCCGCCTCCCGCGGCGCCAGGAAGCTGTAGCCCCCTCCTGGACATATAAGCACGGTTTCGCGGGCTGTCTCTGCCTCGCACGGATACAGCTCCAATATCCCCCCAAAAGGAGTCCGGATCTCTTTCATTTTTCTTCCTCCTTAACGATTTTTTAACAGCATTATAGTTCCCCCTTCGGACAAAGTCAATAATCAATTTTCTGCATTCCGCTCCCATATCGTTGTATTTTCCCAATAAAACCGCTGGAAAAAAACGATATATTTGTGATACACTGTAAAGGCAGGGAGGTATATTCGCATGATAAACAAACCGTTAAAATCGCCTGAAAATTTCATCCGCCCCCGGTGGATTTCTATTTCTCTAAAGGAAAAATTCAGCGCCTTCGCCGCAGCCGTGGTCCTGACCACCGCGCTGAGCGCACTTTTGAATCTCTTTATGGCAAATTTTGCCTTTCACGGCTTTGGCACCATTCTGGATGACAATGCAAAATGCTACCGCTTCCAGACCGCCATCTCCCAGGAGACCCAGGCCTTCAACACCTATGTGCGGGACAAAAACGCAGATTCCTTAAAGGCATATCACACTGCCTGCGAGGAGACCGAGGCCGCGCTCAGCTCCCTGCCCTTCTCCTACGGAGCCATCGGCGGAGAGCGCTATGCGAAGACCTGGTCCATCCGAAATGCGTATGAATCTTATGTGCCCGCACGGGACAAGGCTGCGGCCATGGCCAGCGCCTCCCCGGATTACGTGGACACCCTCTATGAGGCATTCGGCCTGCAGGGCTATCTCGCGCAGTACGCCGGGGATCTCACCGCTCTGACCTTAGAGGCCGGAAACTCCGATTACCTGCAGAGGCTCCCTATTCTGCGGGCGCTTCCCTGGTGCTTCCTGGTCTTCGGCGCAGGGCTGACCTGGCTGGTGCTCCGCTTCACACGGCTGATCCGTATATCTGTCATCTCACCCCTGGAGCAGCTGGCCCTGCTCTCCCGCAAAATCGCTAAGAACGATTTTTCCGACCCGGATCTTCCGGCCAAAAGCGATGACGAGGTGGGTGAGCTGGTCCGCGCCTTCAACCTGATGAAGCGCGCCACGGCCAGCTATATCACGGCCCTCCAGGAAAAGCAGGAGATGGCGGAGCGCCTGCACCAGGAGGAGCTGGAGCGGGTGGAGATGGAGAAAAATCTGGAGGCAACCCGGCTGGAGATGTTAAAAAGCCAGATCAATCCGCATTTTCTCTTCAACACCTTGAACACCATCGCCCGGATGGCTCAGCTGGAGGAGGCCTCCACCACGGAGAAGATGATTACCAGCCTGGGCAGCCTCTTCCGCTACAACCTGAAAACCACGGAGAGCGAGGTCATCCTGGCGCGGGAGCTGCGGATCGTGGACGACTACCTGTACATCCAGCAGATCCGCTTCGGCAGCCGCATCCAGTACCGGCGGCGGGTGGAGGTTGACGAGAGCAGCGTTCTCATCCCCTCCTTCTCTCTCCAGCCCCTGGTGGAGAACGCCATCATTCACGGGATCTCAAAAAAGGAGCAGGGAGGCATGCTTCACCTGCACATCTGGGCCCGGAGGGATCAGATCATTCTGTCTGTGGCGGACAGCGGCGCTGGCATGAGCCGGGAACGCCTCGCAGAGCTTCGGGCCGCCTGCGGCAGGCGCCCCACCTCCAAGGCCGGCATCGGCCTGGGAAATATCTGCAAGCGGCTCCACATGATGTACCAGGGCGGGGAGCTTCGAATTTACAGCAAGGAAAACGCGGGAACCATCATTCAGATGCGCATCCCGCGCAAGGAATTGGGAGGCAGTATATGATACAGCTTATGATTGCGGACGACGAACGGATTGAGCGCCTGGTGCTTCGGCGCACCCTTGAAAAATATCTGGGGGATACCTGCCAGATACACGAGGCAGAAAACGGCAGGCAGGCCCTGGCTGTGTACCGGGAAAATAAAATCCAGATCGCCATTTTAGACATCGAGATGCCGGGAATCAACGGCATCCAGGCGGCAGAGGAGATCCGGACCCAGGATCCGGACTGCTGCATTATCTTCCTCACGGCCTTTGACGATTTTCACTATGCCAAGCAGGCCGTCCATGTACGGGCCATGGAATACCTGCTAAAGCCCTACAGCGAGCGGGAGCTTTTGGACGTTTTAGACGAGGCCGTGCGGACCACAAGGCGGCGCATGGAACAGATCCAGCCTGCAGTCCCCAGCGCGCCCGAGGCGGCAGCCAGCAGCTCCCCGCAGCAGGCGGCAGTCAGCGGCTCCCCGCAGCAGGCGGGTGCCGCCAGGGCGGACACATCTCCTGCCGAAAGCGGCCGGGAGGAGGACGCGGAGGAGGACAGCGCCCGCATGCTCCTTCTCTCCCAGACCATCGCCGCCTACGTCCGCCAGAACTACCGGAACGATATCTCCATGCAGGACGCCGCCCGGGCCATGAACTACTCGGAGGCTTACTTCTGCAAGCTCTTTAAGCAGTGCTTCTCCTGCAACTTCACCGCCTATCTGGCGGAATACCGGATCGGGGAGGCCAAGAAGCTTCTGGCCGTTCCCACGGTGAACATCAAGGACATCGGCAAAGCCGTGGGCTACGGGGATTCCAACTATTTCACCAAGGTTTTCCGCCGCTATACCGGGGTCAGCCCCTCGGAGTATCGTACAAAACTGTTAATCCGATAACACTTTTCAGCGGATATACTGGGATATATGCACAGGCTTTTCTTATCATGACAAAATCCTACTAGCAATCTTAATAATTTCCCATTTCGTCCCGTGCATAAACACGTTATAATGTGGATGTTAAGAAAACATTAGGATTCTGTAAAGAATTCATAAATTAAAAGTTAGGAGGATGTATGATGAAGAAAAAACTTTTAGCTGCCGCACTGGGTACCGCCATGGTCTGCTCCCTGGCCGGATGCGGACTGAAGGAGCCTGAGGTTACCACCGCAGCCGCCACGGAGGCTGCCGCTGAGACCGAGGCCGCTGCGGACACCGAAGCCGCCGCTGAGGGCGAGGCTGCCGCTGAGGAGGGCGCTGAGGCTTCCGGCGAGGTGAACGCGGACGCTGCGGATGACCCGGCCGTAACCCTGGTATATGCTGAGGTTAATCCCCTGGACACCGTAGTAGGCCAGACTGCAACCGCCTTCAAGGAGAAGGTGGAGGAGCTTTCCGGCGGATCCATCACCATTGACATTCAGGCCAGCGGCGTGCTTGGCGCTGAGGGCGACGTGCTGGACACCATGCTGGGCGGCGGCGGCACCATTGACATTGCCCGTATCTCCGCGGCATCCCTGACCGCCTACGGCACTGCCAAGTCCAACCTGCTCACCATTCCCTACACCTTTGTGGACCGTGCGCACTACTGGGCATTTGCCAACAGCGACCTGG
>CALWMT010000189.1 GCA_944382045.1 uncultured Enterocloster sp.
ATGGTCTCCGGGTCCTGCCTGAGAAAGGGCCGCATCTCCTCCGCCCGCATCCGAATCCGCTTCGCAGTAAAGCGGACCTGGGGCTGAATCTGCACAAAGATATAGAGAAGCACGCCAAATACAGGAATAACCATCACCGGCACAATCCAGGCCAGCTTGAAGCTGGAATTCATGGGCTCATTGAAAATGGTAATGACCACCAGCGCGCTGAGGAGCACACTGATAAAATATATGATATGGGCGTAGTCCTCCACCCGCAGCACCAGGCTGACCAGAAATCCAATCTGCAGAAGCAGCGCAAGGATTACAAAGGCCGTCCGGCCAAAGATAATGCGGAAAAGCTTTCTCAGTCGTTTCATATTCTGTCCTCTCTGAAGGCCGCCCAAAGGAGGGCGGCCTCCCTATCTGCTAGCCGGCAGAGTCCATCTCCCCCTCCATGGTCTGCCGCACAATGCTCTCCATCATCTCCATGGTAAGCTGACCGGACACATAGCCGAACACATTTCCCTCCCGGTCAATCATAAAGGTTGTTGGGTAGGAGTAGATGCCGTAGGCCGCAGTCAGGGCTCCGTCCTCGTCCATGAACACCGGATAGGTATATCCGTTCTCCTCCATAAAGGCTGCGATTCCCTCCGCGTCCGTCTCCTGGCCGTAGTTCGGCGCAGCCACGCCCAGAACCACCAGAGCATTTTCCCCTTCCTCTTCTCTGTTCTCGTAGAGCGCCTGGATGTCCGGCATCTCCGCCCGGCAGGGCGGGCACCAGGTGGCCCAGAAGTTGAGGAAAATGGTCTTGCCGCGGTAATCCTCCAGGGTGTGGGTATTTCCAAACTGGTCCGTCAGCGTGAAATCCGGTGCGGGAATCTTGGGGCGCTCCCCGGTCTCCTGCGCCGTTGTTTCCCCAGTCTCCTGCGCTGCGCTCTCCGTCTCTTCTGCGGCCTCAGAGACTTCCTCCGCCGCAGAGGCCTCCTGCGTCTCAGCTGTCTCCTCCTGCGCAGCTGTCTCCTCCGCCCCGGCTGCCCCCTCTTCTGCTGTCTCCTCCCCGCTCACGCTCTCCTTCTGCACGGGCTGGGAAATCCGTGAGAGATAGCCGGTGACCGCGTTCATCTTTCCCGTGAGCATCAGCACGCCCATGAGAATGAGGAGCACGCCGCCGGCCTTCACCGTATAGCGGACCACCTGCATATGCGTCTTGAAGAAATCCAGAAGGCTGGTGGTAAACAGCCCTACCGCCAAAAACGGAAGCACAAAGCCCAGGGTATATACCCCAATCAGCACAAAAGCCCACATCTGGGTGCTGGCTGAGGCGGCCATGATGAGGACGCTGGCCAGTGCGGGGCCCACGCAGGGCGTCCAGGCAAAGCTGAAGGTAAAGCCCAGAAGCAGGGCTGTCACCGGCGACATGGCCAGCGCGTCCAGCTTAAAGGGAAGGCGGCGCTCCCTTCCCAGAAGGGAGGAGGGGCCGAATATCCCCAGCTGGTAAAGGCCAAAGAGAATGATGAGGCCGCCGCCAATCCGCACAAAGAGCATCTGGCTGCCCCGCAGGAAGGTTCCCAGCGCGGAGACGCCCAGGCCTAAAATAAAGAAGGCGGCGCTTATGCCCACCACAAAAAACAGGGTGTTCACCATGACCTTTTTCCGGTCATAGAACACTCTCCCATCCTCCCCCCGGCGGGCGGTGCCGCCGGAGAGATAGCCCACATACAGGGGAAGCAGAGGGAGCACACAGGGGGAGAAAAAGCTGATAAGCCCCTGAAAAAATACGGTAAATACCGGTACACTGACATCCAGTGAAAAACCCATATATTAATCCTCCAGAGCCTGACGGATATCCTCAATAATGTCTTCCGCATCCTCGATGCCCACGCTGAACCGAATCATGGAGGGGTCTACCCCTGCCTCCACCAGCTGTTCGTCCGTGAGCTGCCTGTGGGTGTGGCTGGCCGGGTGAAGCACTGCGGTCCGGGAATCCGCCACGTGGGTCTCGATGGAGCAGAATTTCAGCTTATCCATAAATTCAGCCGCCGCTGCTCTTCCGCCCGTAAGGCCGAAGGAAATCACGCCGCAGGTGCCGTTCGGCATGTATTTCTGGGCCAGCTCATAATATTTATCCCCAGGAAGCCCCGGATAATTCACCCAGGCCACATCCTCCCGGCTCTTTAGATATTCCGCCACCTTCAAGGCGTTCTCACAGTGTCTGGGCATCCGAAGATGCAGGGTCTCCAGGCCGATGTTGATGAGGAAGGCGTGCTGCGGAGACTGGATGGAGCCCAAATCCCGCATGAGCTGGGAGGTGGCCTTGGTTATGTAGGCCAGCTTTCCGAATTTCTGGGTATAGACAATGCCGTGGTAGGACTCGTCCGGCTCTGTGAGGCCGGTGAATTTGTCGTGGTGGGCCTCCCAGTCAAAATTCCCGCTGTCCACAATGCAGCCGCCCACGGTCATGGCGTGTCCGTCCATGTACTTGGTGGTGCTGTGGGTCACGATATCCGCGCCCCACTCAAAGGGCCGGCAGTTGATGGGGGTGGCGAAGGTATTGTCCACAATCAGCGGCACGCCGTGGTCATGGGCCAGCTTAGCGAATTTTTCAATATCCAGTACGGTCAGCGCCGGATTGGCAATGGTCTCACCGAACACGGCCTTGGTGTTGGGCCTGAATTCCTTTGCAATCTCCTCCGCCGGAGCGTCCGGGTTCACCAGGGTGCAGGAAATGCCCATCTTCGGCAGGGTCACGGTAAAGAGATTGGTGGTCCCTCCGTAGATGGTGGCCGTGCTGATGATGTGGTCGCCGGCCTGGCAGAGATTTAAAACCGCGTAAAAGTTGGCCGCCTGTCCGGATGAGGTAAGCATAGCGCCCACGCCGCCCTCCAGCACGCAGATTTTCGCGGACACCGCGTCATTGGTGCGATTGGATAGGCTGGTGTAAAAATATTCGCTCTCCTCCAGGTCAAAAAGCCGTCCCATCTGCTCGCTGGTGGTGTACTTAAAGGTTGTGCTCTGATAAATGGGAAGCTGCCGGGGCTCGCCGTTCTTCGGCTCCCAGCCTCCCTGGATGCAGATGGTGCCCAGTGATTTTTTCTTTGTCATGGTTTTGTCCTCCTTAGATGGTGATGAGCTCGTATTCTTTATTTCCCAGTCCCAGCTTCACTGCGTGGTCAATGCAGCTCTGCCAGTGGGTGTCCGGATGGGTATCCGTAAAATGGTCGTGGTGATTCTGCTCCTGCTCCGCTAAGAAGCTTCCGGCCATCACGGGCTGGCGGTTCACCGCGTCCACGCAGGCCATATCCAGGGCTACCGGGTCAAAGGATGCGAACATTCCCACATTGGGCACGATGGGCACATCGTTCTCCGCGTGGCAGTCGCAGTTGGGGGACACGTCCACCACAAGGCTCACATGGAAGTGGGGCCTGTCCTTTAAAATGGCCCAGGTATATTCCGCAATCTTTTTGTTCAGCACATCGTTGGCCTCGTCGTTCATGGGGGTTACTGCGTCCACAGGACATGCTCCCACGCAGCGGCCGCAGCCCACGCATACATTCGTGTCGATGGAGGCCTTCCTGTCCGCGATGGTGATGGCCCCGTGAGCGCAGTTCTTCTTGCAGGAGCCGCAGCCGATGCAGGCCTTCTGGTTCACATAGGGCTTACCCGCGCTGTGCATCTCCATCTTTCCGGCCCGGGAACCGCCGCCCATGCCGATGTTCTTTAGGGCGCCGCCAAAGCCTGCCGCCTCGTGCCCCTTAAAATGTGTAAGGGAAATCACAATGTCCGCGTCCATCAGCGCCCGGCCAATCTTGGCCTCCTTCACGTACTCCCCGTTAATAGGCACCAGGGCCTCGTCCGTGCCCTTGAGTCCGTCAGCGATAATCACGTGGCAGCCTGTGGCAAAGGGATTGTAGCCATTCTCATAGGCCGCATCCAGATGGTCCAGAGCATTCTTCCTCCGGCCCACGTACAGGGTATTGCAGTCCGTGAGAAATACCCTTCCGCCCTGCTCCTTAATCAGGTCCGCCAGAACCTTGGAATAATTGGGCCGCAGATACGCCAGATTGCCAGGCTCCCCGAAATGAATCTTGATGGCCGTATACTTATTCGCGAAATCAATATCCATCATGCCCGCCCGCTTGACCAGCCGGGCCAGCTTCTGAAGCAGATTCTCTGTCAGCGTGGTACGCATATTCGTGTAATACACCTTTGATACTCCCATATCGCTCTCTCATCCTCCTTTGGTTGTGTCTGCCGTGCCTGCGGCAAAATTTTCATAGGTGTTATTATACTTTAATTGGTCGGGAGTTTCAAGCGGGAGTTTTCGCAGTGCTGTCCCTGCAAGCTTCCGCAGCGCCATCCAAAAAACCGGCGCCTCGAATCGAAAGCGCCGGTATGACCTTTAGGTATATAATTTTGCTCTTACTCCTCCACCGGAGAAAACATATCCTTGCCTACTCCGCAGATGGGGCAGACCCAATCCTCAGGAAGGTCCTCAAATGCAGTTCCGGGAGCGATGCCGCTGTCCGGGTCGCCTGCCTCGGGGTCATAAATATATCCACAGGGGTCACATACATACTTCTTCATCTTTCATTCCTCCTAGCGCTATACTTGCGGCTGGACTGCTTCACGTGCCGCAGTCCGCCTGCTGACTATAGTATAGCCGAATCCCATGGTTATAGGATGTGATATTTGCAACACATTAGAAATATTTTCTCGCCGCTCTGTTTTTAAGGCGCTTTATGCTTCATATATCGTGAAACCATCTCGATTTTTTTCCTTTTTAGTGATATAAAGCGCGGCGTCCGCTTTTCTGTATAAATCTTCAAAGCAGTCTCCGTCCGCGCGCTGTGCGATGCCAATGCTCACCGATGTCCCTGGCCCGCCGGCGGACTCCAGGCGAATCTCCCGGATCGCCTGACATATCTGCTCCGCTTTTGTAATCAGTACGTCGCGGTTTTTTTTTCCTACATAGAACACGCCAAACTCATCGCCGCCAATCCGCCCGATGATATCCTCCTCCCGAAAACTCGCTTTCAGGATATCCGCAGTTCTCTGGACGACAAAATCCCCAAGGGCGTGCCCGTATGTATCGTTTATTTTTTTGAAGTAATCCAAATCAATCATAAAAAATGCGCCGGTTTCCGGTTTATTATATAGCTTCAGGGCAACCTCCATTTTTGTACGGGCGGTTTCCTTGTTATATAACCCGGTAGATAGATCTGTCTCTGCCTGCTGAATCAAACGGAGCTCCTCTTGCTTCTGCTTATCGATGTCAAATACATACATGTAGCCCTTTAAGTGGCCCTTAATATCGGTGGTTTGCAATCGAAAAGGTCTCTACGAAT
>CALWMT010000190.1 GCA_944382045.1 uncultured Enterocloster sp.
CCGGGCAGGTGGACACCAGGGTTTTTCCTTCACCAGTGCGCATCTCCGCGATACGGCCCTGGTGAAGCACAATGCCACCGATAAGCTGCACAGGGAAATGCTCCATATTGAGAGTCCGCTTGGCCGCTTCCCGCACGGTGGCAAATGCCTCCGGCAGAATGTCATCCAGGGTCTCCCCCCCCGCCAGCCTCTCCTTGAAAATCCTGGTCTGGTCCCGCAGCTCCTCGTCGGACTTGGCCTGCATCTCGGGCCGCAGGCTCTCAATCTTTTCCACAATCGGCCGAATCATCTTCAGCTCCCGCTCGCTGTGAGTCCCAAACACTTTTTCAATTAAGTTCATGGTATACTCTCCTAACTTCTTCCTAAATATAATGCAGAAGCGCCTCAGCGCTCCGCTCATGCCGCTCCCACAGGAGCACCCGCACACACATCTGCCGAACAATCCTTCAATCCTATTATCTGTCTGCCGCATTCTGTCTATTCCTGCTTCACAGGAACATTTCCGCAGATAGTGCGCCCATGATACAATCTAATACATTGTAGCACTTGGCCGGCATTTATTCAACGAGTTAATAAAAAATTAACATTTGCCGAATACGCGCGCAAAAGCACACCCTTTAACCGCCAGCAGCGGCGGTCCTCTTATGGTTAACTATACATCCTGCACAAAAAGTATGTTCGATTTTTTATATGTCCACATTGTCCACAGCTTGTTATACACATGGCCCACAAATTTATCCACAGGATGGTTTGTCCATTTTACGAGAAAAACCAGTTATACACCGAGTTATCCACTTTATCCACAATCCCCAAAGCTCTATCCCAAAAACTTTACACAGATTACAGAAAAAATTTATTTTTGTACACATCTGATAAACTTAAGGATAATCGCATAAAATACCTTCTCAGCTCTTGACATTTGGCAAAGTCTTCTATTAGAAATTCAATACTTCTGTTTTACCGTTAAAGATATTTTTTATAAAAAATTAAGATAAATTGTTAGGCAATTTGCAGGTTTTCGTTGTAGTTTTACAATAAATATGCTATAATGTCATTATCTCAAGAAAAGGAGTTGATGTTATGCGTTATACCTATACCGGACTGAATATGGAAGTAACTCCAGGTTTGAAGGCTGCCGTTGAAAAGAAGATCGGCAAGCTGGATCATTTCTTCACGCCGGATACAGAAGTGATCGTCGCCATGAGCACCCAGAAGGACCGGCAGAAGATCGAGGTCACAATCCCCATCAAGGGGAACACCATCCGCGCGGAGGAGTCCAGCTCCGATATGTACGTTTCGATTGATCTGGTGGAGGAGATCATTGAGCGGCAGATACGCAGATATAGAAAGAAACTGATTGACCGCAAACAGGCGGCTGTCTCCTTCTCCCAGGCATTTATCGAGGAGGAGGACGAGACGCCCGAGGACGAGATTCAGATTGTGCGGACGAAGAAATTCGCCATCAAGCCCACCAATCCCGAGGAGGCCTGCCTCCAGATGGAGATGCTGGGACATAACTTTTATGTATTCCTCAACTCTGACACCGATCAGGTGAACGTGGTGTACAAGCGCAAGAATGGGACCTACGGGCTGATTGAGCCGGAATTCTAGGCTTTGCTTAAAATCCTGCCAAGCCTTAGGGCCAGCTGAAAGGAGGGCTGCTGCCGGATCTGTTTTCCGACAGCAGCCCTCCTTTTTATGTACCTTCTCTCACTGCAATTCCCTTTAATCCAAGAACGTAACCGCCTTGCAGGGCGTCCTGTAATTGGACGGCGCGTAGCAGATTCCTGTGGCAGGCGTGCTGGAATGAATAATCTGGCCGCCGCCCACATAGATAGCCACATGGTTAATATAATTGCCGCTGGCGTAGAACAGCAGGTCCCCCGGCTTCACCTCGCTGACGGGAATCTCCCGTCCCTTGGCTGCCTGATCCCGGGAGCTGCGCCCCGTGCTGATGCCAAAATGCGCATACACGCTCATGACAAATCCTGAGCAGTCCGCTCCATTTGTCAGGCTGGTACCGCCGTACACATAGGGATTTCCCAAAAACTGCTTCGCGTAGGCCACAATCGCGTTCCTGGTGGCAGATACAACCTCGGACGAGCTGCCGGAATCAGGCTTTGCTTCTGCCCCCGGTCCTGCAGGGCTCTTCTGCGTCTCAGCCTCCGTCGTGGTCTCCCGCTCTGTCTGGGCCTCCGTCTCGGGCGCCGCTGCTGTAGTCTCGCTGCCCGTCTCCGGATTCACCTCTATCACCTGAGGCCTTGTCTCAGGCGCCGCCGTCGTGGTCTCAGCTTTTGTCGTCTCCGCCTGGGCGGTGGTCTCAGCTGCCTGCGTCGTCTGCGGCTCTGTCTCCCTTGCAACCGTTGTCGTCTTCTTTGCTGCTTCCTTGGCCCTCTCGAGCTCCGCCATGGCATCCTCCGCCTCTTTGCGGCGCTCCTCTGCCTCTGCCTGGGCTTCGGCCTCCTCCTCCAGAGAAACCGCCTCGCGGAAGGAAACCTCTGTCTTCATATAATCCTTAAACACATATCCTTCCAGATCTGTGTCCACAGCAACCTTGAGGAAATCTCCCTCCTCACCCACAACCGTATACTCTGCCCCCTCTGCCAGAAGGGTCAGCGTCTTGCTGGTGAGATCCGGGCTCTCCCGCAGGCGCAGGCTGGATGTATCCACCACCGTTCCGTAGGTAGTGCCCACCTCCTTCGCCCTGGTCTCCGCCTGCTCACCTGTGACAAAATATTCCGCCTTAATATAGCCAGTCACCGATCCAGACTGAATCTTATACCACTGACCGCCTTCTCCGTCCACAGTCTCCAAAATCGTGGCCGCACAGTCATTGTAAATCTTCCCGGTGACCGCACTGCTTGTATTGGCCTCTGTCCGAATATTCACGGTGCCGCTTATGTTGGAAACCGCTATGTTATCATAGGCGGACGAATGGCTCTCCTGAGATGCCTGGGCTGCCGCTGTCCCGCTCTCCTGTGCAGCCGTCTCCGCAGAGGCAGCCGCTGCGCCTCCTCCGGCAGCCTCCTCCGCCTCCATCTCTGTATAGGTCTGGGCAAGCTTCTTTTCCGGCTCCTCATTTCCCGCATAATAGTTGTTCAGCGCCACGGAGATTCCTGCCAGGGAAGAGCCCGTCTCCAGATTGGTGGACGCCAGCGCTGGAAAAGCGGATAGGCCGCTGCACAGCGCGCTGAGGATCAGTATATTTCTCCCTATCTTCATCCGTACCACCGCCCTTTAATGCTCCGTCAAGTACCGCTCCGCGCTGGTCACCGCGTTGGCCCCGTCCGCTGCCGCCGTGATAATCTGGCGCAGCTGCTTCGTCCGCACATCTCCCGCGGCAAAAATACCGGGAGCCGAGGTAATCCCGTCCTCCCCCGCCTTGATATATCCGTGATCCATCTCCGCCAGGCCCTCGAAGGCCCGGCTCTCCGGGGTAATTCCCACAGCGATAAATACGCCCTGAAGCTCCAGCTTACGCTTTTCCCCTGTCTTCACATTGGAAATCTGCAGCCGCTCCACCTGGCCGCTCCCTTCGATGGATTCCGCCACGCTGTCCCACAGAATCTCCACATTGTCCAGGGCCATCAGGCTCTCCTGCAGGCTCTTAGCCGCCCGCAGGGCATCCCGCCGGTGGATGAGATATACCTTGCTGCACATGCGCGCCAGAAAGATCGCGTCCTCCACAGCCACATCGCCGCCGCCGATCACCGCCGCCGTCTTGTTCCGGAAAAATGCCCCGTCGCAGGTCGCGCAGTAGGATACGCCCATGCCGGCGAGCTCCTCCTCCCCGGGGATCCCAAGCTTTCTGTGCACTGCCCCTGTGGCGAGAATCAGCGCCCGGGCCTCATAGGTCTCTCCGGCGCAGATCACCCGCTTGGGCGCGCCGGGTCCCCCGTCTTCCACCCGCTCCACTTCATCCTCCGCGAACTGCGCTCCCAGCTTATCCGCGTGCTCCCTGAGCTTCAGTCCCAGATCATAGCCGCTGATCCCCGGAAGCCCCGGGTAATTATCCACCTCATAAGTAGTCAGTACCTGTCCTCCGCTGACCATGGCTTTTTCAATCACCAGCGTGTCCAACCGCGCCCTCTGCGCATATATGGCGGCTCCGAGGCCTGCGGGTCCGGAGCCGATTATAATAAGATCATACAAATGTGCCATATTCGAAATTCCTTCTTAATTTTTATTTATCTACCAGGCCATTATAACATAATTGTTTCAAATATTACAATTTAATTTCTTACAATTATCTGTACATGCCTCCGGAATGTGATAAAATAGAGGTAACTGGCCAAGCCGGCAAAAAACAATGACAGAAAGGATGTGTTTATATGCCCAGAAAAACCGTGCTTGTCACCGGCGCATCCCGGGGAATCGGGAAAGCCATCGCTGTAAAGTTTGCAAAAAAGGGATATAATGTGGCCATCAGCTGCGTCCACAGGGAGGATCGGCTCCTTCAGGCCAAAAAAGAGATAGAAGCCTTCCAGGTCTCCTGCCTGGCCTATCGGGGAGATATGGGAGATATGACCTGCTGCCAGGAGTTCTTTGGGCAGGTAAAAAAGCAGTTCGGCGGGGTTGATGTTTTGGTAAACAATGCAGGAATTTCCTACATCGGCCTCCTTCAGGACATGACAAGCGAGGATTGGGAGCGGATGCTCCATGTAAATCTGACCTCGGTATTTAACTGCTGCAAGCTGGCCATTCCCTATATGCTCCAGCAGAAGCAGGGGAAAATCATCAATATATCGTCCGTATGGGGCTCCGTGGGCGCCTCCTGCGAGGCGGCGTACTCCGCCACCAAGGGCGGTGTCAATGCCCTCACAAAGGCCCTGGCCAAGGAGCTGGCCCCCAGCAATATCCAGGTCAACGCCGTGGCCTGCGGCGCCATCGACACAGAGATGAACCAGTGGATGGAGGAGGACGAGCTCATCGCCCTGGTGGAGGATATTCCCGCAGGACGTCTGGGGCGCGCCGAGGAGGTGGCGGATCTGGTCTATCACCTGGGATATAAGGGGACCTATCTCACCGGCCAGGTTATCGGGCTGGACGGCGGGTGGTTTTGATTGCCCAGGTCTGGCTGCATGGCGCAAAGCAGGCAGCAGAAAGGAGGCTGGAGCTGTCATTCCCCCATCCTTTCTTCCGCCAAGGGCAAATTATATAATGTAAATGGATCAATATCCAGGCAAGCCGTATTATCCTGATTTTTTGAGAGATCCCATGCAAGCGTATCATTCAAAACCGTACATGTGTCCATAAAAACATTTATATCCTTTAGCGGGCTGAAGACTCCTTTTCCAATCATAGGAGTCATATCATAATGTACG
>CALWMT010000191.1 GCA_944382045.1 uncultured Enterocloster sp.
ACCAGCCAGGAAAGGGTGTAGCCCTCCTCCCCGGCCCAGGCCATATAGCTGTCCGTGGCCTCCACATACATGGACACGGTTCCCCGGTTCACTAAGAACATGGACAGGGCGAAGGCGCCCAGCACCAGGGCGGCGCTTCCCGTCCATTTTTTCCAGTCCCCGAATTTGCGCACCGGGATTAACAGGCAGTACCCGGCAATCACACCGTAGACCATTTTGCAGGGGCCCATAATCCCCAGAACCAGTGCCAGCAGGATCACATCCCTTGGACGCACCCGCTCCTGCCGGAAGGCCAGATCCAGGCATACCGCCCCAAAATACCCGCTGCACCCAATGATCATCACATCGTAGGACAGGGAGGCCGCCAGATGGAGGGTCATGGGGAGCATATACACGCCAAACAGCACTTCCCGGCCAAAGGGCAGCCGCCGCATGGCCAGATATCCCATGGATCCCAGAAAGGCCAGGTTAAACAGCCGCCCCATATAGAGAAGCCCAAGCCCGCCCAGGCCCAGGATCCGGGCCAGAGTTATGCCCAGGGCCTGGGGCACATAAGCCAGCGGGGTGGTCCGCACGGGGAGCTGATAGGAAACCGCCTCCCCTCCCGTCCCCGCGCCCCCAAGGCCTCTCTCCCGGATAAAGCGGTAGGTCTCCTGGGTGAGCTCCTGGCCCAGCACCCTCGCCTGGGCGGACGCCTCCTCTGTCCCGTCTGCAGCCCGCCCCGCTTCCTTTGCCGGTTCTTCGCCCGCAGCCTGCGCCGCTTTCCCGGATTCCTTACCTTTGTCCGCGCTTTGCGGGCCGCTCCCGTCATCCTTCATCACATCGTCCACATCCTCGATAAAGGCGTCCTGGGCCCGGATCAAAACCCGTCCGTCCTCTGTGCAGGCTTCCTTTCCCATAAGCCGGTTGGAGAGCTGATAGGCGCTGATGTAATGGCTCACCTCGTCCGGCGCGGAGAGGGGCGGAAGAACCGCCAGAAACATAAGCCCTGTCCCCAAAAATGCTGCCAGGAAAAACCGTTCCAGGGACAGCCGCTCCCTCACAAAGGCCAGCCAGCCCACCGCCAGAAGCAGGGCAAGCCCATATGCGGCGAGTAGTCCGTAGGATGTGAGAAGCCAGCCGGCCCCGCTGGCTTCAGCCCCGTCCTTCACGTCAAACAGGTGCCACAAAATCAGCAGCAGCACACAGCCGGCAAGTCCCGCGGCCTGCAGGACTCGGGGGGAGAGAAATGCCCTTCCGGCGCTTTTTTTGCTGTTTTTCATTTTTCCGCCCGCCTTTCCTGCAGGGCCTCCCCGGCCTCCAGTCTCTCAAGCCTGGCTGCAAGCTCCCGCTCCCGCTGCGCCGACTGCTCCAAAAGCTCCTCCTTCTTTTTCTCCTCCAGTGCAAGCTTCTGAACCAGCTCCTTTAAGCGGCTCTCCAGCTGCGATACCTGAAGCGTCATGGCAAAAAGCTTGACCATGAGGAGGAAAATCATGGAGAGGAACAGGAAATTGGGGGTGGAATAAATCCCCAAAAGCCTGGCGCACAGGTCCGCCAGGGGCGGAAAGACGGCAAATACAAACAGGATGGCAGACAAAGCCACCCAGAACAGGGCCGCCTCAATCTGTACCTTGGCCTGCCGTATCCTGCGCATCATAAACGCTACGGTCATAAAGGACACGATCACCAGTATGACCCGGAAAATCGTCTGCATCATTTTTCTTCCCTGCCTTTTTTCTTCCAATACTCCGGATTGGACGTCCACCTTCTCACAAGGCTGCCCGGCAGCACCCGCCAGCACTTCCCCGCCCGATATCCCATATACTTAAAGCCGCTCTGCACAATCATGCCGGGTATCAGCCAGGGCCGTCCCTTTTTCAGGAGATAGGCCGCTGTTTTTTTCACCAGCCGGATCCCCTCCCCCTCGGAGGCCAGTCCCCCAAATACCTCCGGATGCTCTGTCTGGGAGACCGCCAGGTCAAAATACCGCTTGAACTGCTGCATACAGGTATAATTGTGGGAGTGGTACACCCGGGCCTGGGCCGCGTAGGCCACGGCATAGTCGTCCTCCAGCACGGCCTTCCCCGCAAATATCATATCCTCATTGAAAATCGCAGGGCTTATAAAACCGCCCTCAAACCAGAACTTCTCCCTGTCATAGGCGCAGCACACATCCGAGGCAAAAAAGGTCTTGATGCCCAGCCTGGGCAGATCCGCCCGTGTCTTCACGCGGCTTTCATCCGGGTAGTTAAAGCTCCGGGTGTACTGCTCCGCCAGGGAGCAGTCCTCATAGGCCAGCTGCCTGGCATAGGCCATGATCACAGACTCTCCCTGGGGGCCTTTCTCAGAAAACGCCCGCACCAGGTTTTCGATCAGCGCATTGTCCGCCGGAACCGCGTCGTCCGTCATAAATACAATGATGTCCGCCCGGCTGAATCGGGCTCCCGCGTTCCGGGTGCCTCCGTGGTCAAAGGCCTCCTTGGTCAGGTGATGGACCTCCAGACCCGGAATGCCGCGAAAGCCCTCCTCCTTCCAGTAGGCCCGTTCCGTGTTCATGACAATAATCTTTCCAATCGGATAGGTCTGAAGGCTGAGCATTTTTAAAAGCCGTGAAAACTTCTTGTCCGGCTTGTAGACCGGGATGATCACATCCACGGTAAGCCTTTTGCCTTCCCCCATTTTTCTATCCGCCATAATCCGCATTCTTCCTTTCCTCCCGGCCGCAGACCATAAGCGTCCAAATTCCGAATCCCAGGGTCAGCCCCGCCATCAAAAGCAGATAGCAGACCGCTGCCCCATGGATCCCAAGGCTCTCCACCATGGGCCGGGAAATGAGCCAGGCAATCCCCGCGCCCGCCGCATAGACTGTAAAAATAGCCCGCTGCCGGCGCGCGATCACCAGCGCATAATACATCAGATTGGCCAGGGCGTAAAAGCCGCCTCCCAGCACAATCAAGGCAAAGTCCATCCAGTACCGGTTAAGGCTCCCGCCATAGCCAGCCCCGAGAACAAGCTCCACCACTGTGAGGATCCATTTTCCCAGGATAAAGGCAGCTCCTGCCGCCAGCACGGTAAGCCCTCCCACCATGAGGGACAGCTTAAGGAGCTCCCTCTTAAAGTCCGAAATCCGTTTCCCGTCCCACAGGGCGGTCAGCCTAGTGAGAAAGGGACGGATGATGAAATTCGCTACCATATAAATAACAGAGGTGGGCATAAAAATCAAGTTAAAGTATCCCGAATCCGCGTCGCTCATATACCGGTCGATGGCATATTTTGCGGAGGAAAAAATATAAAAATCCAGAAACACGGAGGCGAACAAAAAGGCCGTGCTCCGAAAAAGACCCGGGACTGCTCCCCGCCGCCGCTGCCAGGCCACGTCCGGAAGCGCCCGGATTACATCCAGGTTAAAGAGAAAGACACCCGCAGTCTGGGCGCACACCGCTCCCAGGCAGGCCGCTGTCAAATCCCCCGTAAGGCCCAGAAGCCCCAGGCAGGCGCACACGGAAAGGACGGCGCGGAAAAAATTAGACTTTCCTGTTAAATAAAGGCTTCCCTGGCGCTGAAATTCCGACTCATACACATCCGCGAACCCGTCAATCACCTTATAGCAGACCAGGAGGAACAGGACAAACGCCTTGTGGCCGTCATAGCGCCCCAGCATGAGCATGAGCCCCAGGAAGGCACCTCCGCCTGCCAGAGCCGCCAGACAGGTGAGCCTTCTATGGCACAGGTAATCGCCAAAGGAATACTCCCCCTTCCCATCCGTGATCTGGAAGGGCCGGATCCCAAAATATGCCACAATAAACAGCTGCTGGCCCAGGGTGGAAAAGCCAAAGGAAAAAATCCCTCCCTCCTCCTCCCCGGCCATGCGCATCACAAACACGGACAGCACCATGCTGGCCAGGGCGTAGCAGAAGCTGCCCGCTATGTTCCAGAGCATGTTATAGCGCTCCAGGCGGGGGCCGGCGTACAGCAGCCGTCTCGTCAGGCCCCTCATCCTACGCCTCCCCCTGCCGCTTGCGGAAATTTTGAATCACCAGAATGGAAATCAGCATGCGGGCCATATAGCTGGCGGCTGTAAGCGGCTTTAAATAGCTCTCCCCTGCGGTCCGCTCGTCGATAATCACAGGAACCTCCGCCACCCGGGCCCCCTGCTTTATGAGGAAGGAGATGGTGTCCGGCTCCGGACCATAGTTTAAGTTCAGAGCAAATTCCTCGATCATCTTCCTGGAGAAAAGCCGCATTCCCGAGGTGGGATCCGTAAGCCTGGCCCCTGTGGTCAGCCGGATGGCCGCGCCGATCATGCGGCTGCCGATCATGCGCATGGACCAGTCCTTCTTTCCCTCCAGAAAGCGGGAGCCGATGACAATATCATAGCCCTCCCGCATTTTTCTCTCCATAGGGGCAATGTACTCCGGGCGGTGCTGGCCATCCCCGTCAAATTGAATGGCGTAGGCATAGCCCTTCTCATAGGCGTAGCGCATCCCCGCCTGAAAGCAGCCTGCCAGCCCCAAGTTCACCGGCAGATCGAGAAGGTGAAAGCCCTTCTCCCGGCAGATGGACGCGGTTTTATCCCGTGATCCGTCGTTTACCACAATGTAATCCAGCTCCGGGAATTCCTCCTGGAGCCGCTTCACCACCCGCTCAATATTTTTTTCCTCATTATACGCCGGTATCACCAGCAGAACCTTATTTATCACTTTCTCCAGCCTCCGGAAAGGAGCCACGCCTCGGCCAGGACCAGGCGCAAAAACGCTCTGGCCGCCGTCAGCTTTATCATTCCTGCTCCCAGATAGGTTTTATAATAATACAGCTTGCTCTCGTGGAGAAGCCGCTGCTTGGCGGTCATCCCCCGTATGCTCTTGTCAATGCTCACCGAGTGGGCGTGGATGTAGGAGACATCCGTCACAAGAAGCTCCGCCAGGCCCCGCGCCGCCAGCTTTCTCGCCAGAACCTTCTCCTCATAGTACAGAAAAATGTTCTTATCAAAAATATTCCCCGCTTCCTCCCGGTTAAAGCAGCTCATTTTCAGCATAAAAAAGGAGCCGGGCAGCGCCCCCACAATCCGGCTTTTTTCGTCGTCTCCCCTGGGCAGGCGGCCCACAGGCGTGATGAGCCAGGGCCTAAAAATCCGGCGGCAGACCGCCTCTGTGTCCAGCAGATCCTTCCACATCGGCAGAAGATCCCAATAAGAAAAAAGCCGCCTGCCCTGGGGGCTTTTCACCCAGGCGGAGGCCGCCGCCCCGTTCTCCTGGCGCCTAAGCGCCTCCTTTACCCGGAAAATGCAGCGGTCCGACACGTGGATATCCGGATTGGCAATCGCGATATAGTCCGG
>CALWMT010000192.1 GCA_944382045.1 uncultured Enterocloster sp.
CCGCCGTCCTGGCTGTTACGTTCCATTATAATTCTTTTTTCTTGGAACTGCAATCACCTATGTGCTCTAAAAGCCATTTCTTTTCGTTTCTGGCGGGATCTTCTAGGACTAGGTTCAGGAGGCGGCTTAAGACATGGCCCACCTCCCGGCCTGGTGTGACCCCGGCCTGTATGACATCATTGCCTGTTACAGCCAGGCTTCGCAGGCTGAAGCAGTCCCCTGATTCCAGGATTTCCTCTGTCAGGCTTTGTACATGCTCCAGATATGCCGTCTCCTCCTGCGCTATCCCCTCCGGCCAGATATTTTCCGCCTCCCCGCAGTCCGCTTCCCCGGCGAAGCACCGCTTCAGCGTGAGCAGGTCAGAGAGGAGCTCCGGCCCAAGGGCGTTAAGCAGACGGCGCAGAGCAGTCTTTTCTGTCTCCCGGCTTTCCCGCACTCCTGCAGGAATTACAGGCCTTCCCAAATGCTCTGTCAGGACCCGCACCCGGTTCGTAGTATCATTGTCCATCTTAAGTCCCTTCAGGACCTGAACCGCAAGGGCCGGCCCAGCCGGGGCGAGAAATGCAGCCCACCGCAGATGCTTCACCATGGGAACCGAGTGGGGAATCCTGTGTCCCAGTGTATCCGGCGGGGTGCTTAACGTCCCAGGCATCCCGGCCTGCAAAAATGCCTGGGACACAAAGGGCGCGGCTCCCATCTCGTAGACAAGCTGAATCTGCTCCGGGTGAGCGCTCAGAAGGAGCTTGGTGAGCTCTGTCTGCACCCGTTCCCGGCTGACCCTTTCCAGGGTGGGAGCCAGCGTCCGGATAGCACGGCCTGTTTCCTCCTCAATCGCAAATCCCAGCTGAGCGGAAAAGCGAATCGCGCGGAGAATGCGCAGGGCGTCCTCTTCGAACCGCTCCATAGGATTTCCCACACAGCGGATAATTCCCCTCCGCAGATCCTCCCGGCCTTCAAATAAATCCACCAGTCCCTCCGAGCGGTTGAATGCCATCGCATTGATGGTAAAATCCCGGCGTTTTAAGTCCTCCTCCAGGCTGGGGGTGAATGCCACACTGTCCGGATGCCTTCCATCCGAATAGGCGCCGTCAATCCGATAGGTGGTGACCTCAAATCCCCTGCCCTTCATCATCACTGTCACCGTGCCGTGTTTAATCCCCGTGTCGATGGTCCGGCCAAACACCGCTTTCACCTGGCCCGGCAGGGCATTGGTGGTGATATCCCAATCCTCAGGCTGCCGGCCCAGCATCATGTCCCGGACGCAGCCTCCAACAATATAGGCCTCGTAGCCCCTCTCATGCAGGCGTTCCAGAATCCGGGACGCCTCCTGCGGGATTTCTGTCCGCATAAATTCTTCCTTCTCCGGCATGGATTAATAAGCCCTTCCCCAATATACCATCTTCTTTGCCGGCCTTCCGCAGCACACGCAGGTATCGGAGAGCTGCTCCTGCCTAAACGGCATGCAGCGGGAGGTAGCTCCTGTCTCCTCCTTAATTCTGTCCTCGCACTCCTGGCACCCGCACCACATCGCCTTCACGAATCCCGGCTTTGTGTTAATCGTCTCAACAAATTCATCCCAGCTCACAGCCTGGGCAGTGTGGGCCTCCATATGGGCTCTGGCCTTCTCCAGCATATGGCTCTGAATGGTATCCAGAAGCGCTCCTGTCTCCTCCTCCAGATTATCCAGGGAGGCAAAGGTCTTCTCATGGGTATCGCGGCGCACCAGCACGGCCTGATTCTTCTCCAAATCCTTGGGACCAATCTCCACCCGAAGGGGGATTCCCCGCATCTCGCAGTCTGCGAACTTCCAGCCCGGGCTCTTGTCCGTATCATCCACCTTTACGGAAAAGCCTGCCTTTACAAGACGGTCTCTCAGAGCGAAGGCAGCATCCAGCACGCCCTCCTTTTTCTGCTGCACCGGCACAATCATAATCTGCACCGGGGCAATCCGGGGCGGAAGCACCAGGCCATTGTCATCCCCATGTACCATAATCAGAGCGCCGATAATCCGGGTGCTCATGCCCCAGGAGGTCTGATGTACATATTTTAATGTATTATCCTTGTCTGTATACTGAATCTCAAATGCCTTTGCAAAGCCGTCTCCAAAGTTATGGCTGGTGCCGGACTGGAGCGCCTTGCCATCATGCATCAGAGCCTCAATGGTGTAGGTGGCCTCTGCGCCGGCAAATTTCTCCTTGTCTGTCTTCTGTCCCCGGATAACCGGAATCGCCAGAACCTCCTCGCAGAAGTCCGCGTACACATTCAGCATCTGAATCGTTCTCTCCTGGGCCTCCTCGGCCGTGGCGTGAGCCGTATGGCCCTCCTGCCACAAGAACTCACGGGAGCGGAGGAAGGGGCGGGTTGTTTTCTCCCAGCGCACCACAGAGCACCACTGATTATACACTCTGGGCAGGTCGCGGTAGGAATGAATGTCCTTCGCATAAAAGTCACAGAACAGTGTCTCCGAGGTGGGGCGCACGCACATCCGCTCCTGAAGCGGCTCCATGCCGCCGTGGGTCACCCAGGCCACCTCCGGGGCAAAGCCCTCCACATGGTCCTTCTCCTTCTGCAGGAGGCTCTCCGGTATGAAAATAGGCATATATACGTTCTGAACGCCGCACTCCTTAAAACGGGCGTCCAGCTTCTTCTGAATATTTTCCCAGAGGGCATACCCTGCAGGCTTAATCACCATGCATCCCTTTACGCTGGCATAATCACACAGCTCCGCCTTCTTCACCACATCCGTATACCATTGGGCAAAATCCACGTCCATGGATGTGATGGCTTCCACCATCTTCTTATTGTCTGCCATAACTTACTCTCCTTTTTCTAAATTCCTTCTGGCTCCCGCATATAGGCCCCGGAATGCTTACAACAAAAAAAGCCATCCGTCCCCCATCCTCTGCAAGGGACCGAATGACTCGGCGGTACCACCCAGCTTGACCGGAAGCCCCATCCTGCGGCACTCCCAATCCACTCTCTTCCGTTAACGCCGAAATACGCTGTATTCCTCATACAGAGCTCTGGGGCGGGTTCTCTCCCGGCCTGCGCAAGGGGCTTTCACCCTCTCCCCTCTCTCTGCAGCGCGCCCTGGACTTACTATTCCCCTTCTGTGCCGTTTCCTATATGCTGTAGGCTCCCTGCGGTCTGCACTGCAGGGCGTAAGACTGGGTGCCCTTTGGGGCGTGCCCGTCGTCTAAACTGTTACGATTGTACGTCAAAACGCTCGGTTTGTCAATGCCCTCCAGGACAGACTTTTCCTGCCAGACTTTTCCTGCAATTGTGCGGGCAGTCCCTCCTGATCCCGTCCTCCCCCGCAGCCATCCTCACCCTGCCCAGGCCTCCGTCAAATCCTCAATCAGCAGCAGCCCCAGAGGCCCCAGTATCATTCCCCAAAAGCCAAAAAGCTCCAGCCCCACATACACTGCAGCCAGGGTTTCCAGGGAAGAAAGCCCTACCTCTCCCCCCATCATCCGCGCCTCCAGCACCTGCCGCACAAAATAGCAGACCACATAAAGCCCCGCGAGTATCGCAGCCTGACTCCATTTCCCCGCAAGAGCGGACCAAAGCGCCCAGGGAATCAGCACCGTGCCGGTGCCGAATATGGGAAGGGCGTCCAGCACGCCGATGCCGATGCCTGCCATGATAAAATAGGGATTCCCCACAAGGAACATCCCGCCCACACACAGGCCGGCAACCACCAGCAGAATCATGCCCTGGCTCTTGAACCAGGCCTTTCCCGTCTGCACCAGCCGCATGCCAATCAGGTGAAACTCCCTTCGGAACACGGACTGGTCCCTGCGGTCCCGCAAATCCTCCATCTCCTGCAGGCTCAGAACCGCGGCCAGAAACGTGACCAGGCTCACCACTGCAGTTTTTGCCAGCCATCCGGCAGCCGTGAGAGAATTTGTCATGAGAAATGGCATAGCCGCAGACTTGCCCGTGTCGGCCAGGCGCAGCAGCATCTCCCCCGCCGCGTCCGCCACGCACCCTTCCGGAAGCCCCAATGCTCCCTCCAGCCGGAAGCAGCCGCCCGTGAGCCATCGGTCAAGCTCCTCCACCCACAGAGGGAAATGTCTCATAAAACGCTTCATTTCCTCAAAAAGCACCGGCACTGTCCGGTAAAGCACGCCGCCTAAAAGCAGGGCCAGTCCCAAAAGCTCGGCCCCTCCCACCACGCCGATGGGCACCCGCAGCACTATCCCCCTTGCTCGAAAGCGCAGCCGATAGGACAGGAAACGGGCGGAGGGCCGCAGAAAAAGAGCCAGCACATAACCCGCAAAAAAAGGAGCCACGAGGGGCAGCAGGTATTTGAATCCCGCATACACCGCTCCCGTGGTTCCCAATATAATAAGAAGTCTCTTCAGTTTTTTACCCGGCTTTTCCATGGACTCACCTGTTTTTTGATTCGTACTTCCTTTGTACCCTCTTAGTATGAGCCGATGGATTTAAAATATACGCCGCATTCCGCGTTCCCAAAAAGTCCATATCGCACAAGACCAGCCGGCAGATGCCCCAAAAAGGCCCGTACACTACGCCTCCCCGCCGCCAAGCTCTCCCAGATAAGCGATAACCGCGCGCAGACAGCCGTCCACGCCCACGAGCCCGCTCTCCAGGCAGAGATGATAATTCTGGGCCCGCCCCCAGGTATTCCCCGTGTAGTACTGATAATAGTCCCTGCGCTTGCGGTCCACCTCCCGGATGCGCCGCTCCATCTCCTTCTCGTCGCTGCCGCCCTCCAGGCGCAGCATCCGCTTCACCCTGTCCTTCATCTTAGAGTAAATGAAAAGGTTTACGCTGTCCGCCAGAACCATATCCGCACACCGCCCCACAATCACGCAGGGACCGTGGGAGGCCAGACGCCGAATCACATTGGACTGGGCCACAAAAATCTGGTCTGACATGGGAACCTGATAAATCTCTGAAAACGCGTGATAAAACTGGCGGTCCAGCGGGTCCCTGACCTCGATGTGCTCATCATAATAGCGGAAGGCCTCCTCCGCAATGTTGATATCATCCGCCGCCATGGAAATGAGCTCCTTATCATAAAACGGAATCCCCAGAGCTCCCGCCAGCTTCACTCCAAGCTCCCTTCCTCCGCTGCCAAACTCCCGGCTGATTGTGATTACTTTCTCCATAAGATACCGCCCCTTTCTTTCATCCAAACGCATCCGCCGCACAAGGCGCGTCCGCCTGCAGGCACAGCATTTTCTGCACCTGTGACGATATCCCCAGTATATCACAAAATCCGGCAAAATCATATTTAATCTTTATAAAAACTCCAAAA
>CALWMT010000193.1 GCA_944382045.1 uncultured Enterocloster sp.
GCTCTGTGGCCAGCTTTATATCCTCCTCAAACTCCTCCATGGTTGCCGGCGGCTCGGTCTTTCCGATCTCCTCCAGAATCCGCTTATTGTAGTAGAGTCCTGTGTTGTTGAAATACCAGGGAACGGAATAGTACTGTCCCTCATACAGACCGGAATCCAGAGGACCCTGCAGGTAATCATTCTCTGTGGAAGCAATCCGATCATCCAGAGGAAGCAGAAGTCCCATAGCTGCCAGATCGATGGGCCATCCCGCATTGTCCAGGGCTACCACGTCAGGTCCGGAGCCTGCCATCGCAGATGTGGTGTACTTGCTGATCAGCTCGTCGCCGGAAAGTCCCTCAATGGAAATGGTCACGCCGGGATGTGCCTCCTCAAAGGCATCCGCCGCGCGGACAATTGCCGGGTCCTCCAGGCCGGTAAAGGCGTTGTTCACCATTACCATAAGCTCTCCTGTGAGCTCTGCCTCAGCAGCTGCCTCGGTCTCGCCGGAAGCCTCCTCGCCTGCTGCCTCCGTCTCACCTGCCGCCTCGGTCTGGGCTTCGGTCTGGGCCTGGGTCTGAGCCTCCGTCTCGGATCCGCCGCCCATCACACAGCCGGAAAGGGAGCCAGCCGCCAGAACTGCTGCCATTGACAATGCAAAAACTTTTCTCATAACTTGTACCTCCTTTTCGTGTTTCTCAAGCTGATTCTATTATATTTCGCTGTTATGCATAATTGAATGGTGATTTTTTTCTGTTTTATAGTTTTTTTGCATTAATTTATTTCCATCTGCACATTTTTAATCTATTTTACTGCCCTGCACTTAAAAAATCGGCAGTCCAGGGCAGCCCGGCACAGATCAGACACATTCCAGCATCTCTGTCAAAATATCCTCCACGCTCTTCGGCGGGCGCAGGCTGTGAATGTCACCCAGAATTTCCTGGGGCCTTCCGCCCTTTTCAAAGCACTGGTACAGTGCGGTTTTCATCTCCGTACTGCCCTGTATGCTGTCTAAGAGAGCAAAGGCGCGCTCCTTCAAATCTCCGCTGTCTGCCATAAGTCCCTCCCCGGGCTCTGCGGCAAGCTCCGCACAGAGCTCCCGTCCGGGTTCCCCCTCTGCAAAGGCAAGGGTCAGGGTGCGTGTCTGCTCGTCGTAGGAGCGCTCCCAAGCCTCCCCTGCCTTGATCTCCTTCACATCCTTAAATCCTCTGAAATGCAGGATATACCGACGCTTCTGCGGAAGCACAGAAAGGTCTCCCTCCGGCCGCAGGGTGAATACTGCCCGGTCCTCCGTCCAGGAAAGCCTCATATAGGTCTTCACAAGCCTTCCCTTCTCAAAGCCAAAGCCCTCGCCCTCATCCTCATAGAGCACATAGGAATTATCCGCGCCTGGGAATACATAGATCTCCAGAGTCTCCGGATTGTCCACCGAATTATCTCCTGCCCTCAAGGCACCCATGGGAACAATGGCTCCCGCCTTGGCCAGGACTCCCTGCCGGTCAATGGGACGGCTGAATATGCCGTGGCGTCCCCGGCTCCCGCCGGAATAGATCTGCCCGTCAAAGAAGTCCGTCCATGTTCCCGCCGGAACCCAGGCTTCCTCTGTGGTATATCCCGTCTCCCGATCCGTCGGATGGACCATGGGAACCACAAGAAGCTCGGTTCCAAAGAAATATTCATCCTTATACTGATAGCATTCCCGCTCCATGGGGCAGTAATAGTAGGCCGGAACCACCGCAGGCTTTAACTCCTCGTGGCACTGATAATTCATGGTATAGATATAGGGAAGCAGGCGGTGGCGCAGCCGCAGAGCATCCCCGGCAATCCCGTCATAGGGGGCCGGATACCGCCAGGGCTCCTTTCCGCAGAAGGGATTGCAGTTGCTGTGCAGACGGTTGATGGGAGAAAATACCCCAAACTGCAGCCAGCGGATATAGAGCTCATTGTCCTTGATCCCGTTCATATGGCCGCCGATGTCATGGCTCCACCAGGTATAGCCTACATTCGCCGCTGTGGCTGTAAAGTAAGGCTGGTACTGCAGCGATTCCCAAGTCACATGGACGTCGCCGGAGAAGCCGATGGGATACCGATGGCTTCCCAGTCCGCTGTAGCGGGACAGCATGATGCCGCGTTTTCCTGTGCTGGCCAGGTCATAGTGGTGATAGTGGTTCAGCATCCACATGGGATCTAAGCCCTCCACCGCACAGATATTTCCCTGCTGCCAGTCCATCCACCAAAAGTCCACGCCGATCTCCTCATTCGGATGGTGGAGATACTTGAAATATGCCTCGATAAACTCGATATTGGTGAAATCAAACTGTACCGGGTATCCTGTCTCCGGATCTACTCCCAGCGCCCGGGCCATCGGGACATACTGCTCCTCAAAGGCGCGCACCCCGTCTGCGGGATGCAGGTTTAAGGTAATCCGATAGTTGTGCTCATGGAGCCAGGCAAGGAACCGGGCCGGATCCGGGAAAAAGTCCTTGTTCCAGGTGTAGCCAGTCCAGCCTTTTCCATATTTTTCCGGGATATCCACAATATGCCAGTCCATATCCATGACCACCACGGAGAATGGAATATTCATCTCTGTAAAGCGCGTCAAAAGGGCCTCGTAGCTCTCCTCCGTATATTTCCAATAGCGGCTCCACCAGTTGCCCAGAGCATACCGGGGCAGAAGGGGTACTGGCCCGGAGAGCTGATAAAAATCGTGAATCGCCTTAAAATAATCCCGGCCATAGCCAAAGAAGTAGGTGTCAATGCAGCCCTTCTTACGCGGATGAACCCAGCCCTCCTCGTCAAGAATCAGGGATGCCCCGTCATCGAAGAAGGTCCTTCCGCTGGTATCGCACAGGCCCATGCCAAGATCCACATCCCCCTCTTCCCGGTTGATCCGGCCGTCCAGGGTCCGCATCCGCTCCAGCACATTGCCCCCCTTGTACCAGGGGCCGTCGCACCGGTCCAGGGTACGTGCCGTGCCCTTCAGGTTATGCTCTCTGGGCGGATCGCCGTAGTCCGTCCTCCCATAGTACCAGCGCCCTCCGTAATTGGTAAATGCATATTTCACATCGATGTACAGATGATTGGGCGAAAATTCCTTTTTGTCATATACCAGGTGAAAATATTCTGTATCAATCTCCAGGCAGTGCTCCTGGTCCCGCATCGTAAATTCCGGGCAGTCAAAATTCCTGTTCCAGACTACCTGGGTGGGACGGTCCTCAAATTCTCCGTTCTCGTCGTACTCCATCCGAAGCATCTGGGAGGTGAGCACGGTGAAGCGGTATTTGTCTCCCTGCACCACACACTTGGGATTTGGCCTTCCGTCCAGGTTTAATCGAAATCGTTTGTCCAGCATATTGTCCTCTCCTTTCTAATAGTTCCGGAATTGACTCCGGCCGTAATCATTTCGGCATTCACTCCGGCTGCAATCGTTCCGGCAGCAGCTGTGCCCTCTGCTATTTGGGCCGTCTGTCACAGTCTATAAATTCTCGCCTCATAGGGGCGGATCGTTTCCCTCTCTCCGGTTTCATAGTTGCAGAGAAGAAGCTCGGGCGCATTCTCCCCGCCTGCTTCCGTCTGCGGCGCATTTTTTCCGCCCGCTTCCGTCTGCGGCGCGTTCGCACCGTCCGCCAGGAGTGCTGCGGCCTCCTCCGGCAGCCTTCGGGTATTTCCGTAGAAGTTGCAGACCACCAGCCAGCGCTCTCCCTCCCATTCCCGCAGGTAAATAATAAGCTCCGGATCATCCTCCAAAATCTGCCGGTAGGTTCCATAGGCCATAATGGGATGCGCCTTGCGCATGGAAATCAGCTGCCGGTAAAACCGGAGAACGGATTTTTCCGCTGTCTCCTCCTCTGCCGCATTGATGCGGGTATAATTGGGATTGACCCGCAGCCAGGGCTTTCCCGTGGTAAAGCCTGCCTGGTCCCTGTCATTCCACTGCATGGGCGTGCGCACATTGTCCCGGCTCATCATTTTCAGAGAATCCAGCGCCTCCTTGGGATCCACGCCGCTCTCCACCATGGTGTGGTACTTGCCCACCGTGTATTTCTCGTTGTAGTCCTCGATGGACGGAAAATCCACATTGGTCATGCCCAGCTCCTCCCCCTGGTACACATAGACCGTGCCTGGATGGGTGTGCATCAGAAGGGCCAGCATGGCAGCTGATTCATAACGGTATTCCCCGTCATTTCCAAATCGGGACACCTGTCTGGGCGTGTCGTGGTTGGAGAGATACTGGGTGATCCAGCCGTGCTGCTCCACCACGTGATACCAGCGGCGCTGTATTTCCTTGAACTGCTGGGCATTTACCAGCACCGGGTTCTTGGCTATCTCAAAATGGAACACCATATCGATCTCCCGGCGTTCCTCCTTCACATAATCAATGGCGATGGCAGCGTCCACATTTCCTGTCTCCCCCACAACCATGATGTCATAGCGGCTGAAAACCCGTTCATTCAGCTCGTGAAGCAGCTCGTGAATTCCCGGCCGGTTGGCGCACATGGTCCGGTCCACCACATAGCCGTAGATTCCCACCGGCGGAGTGGGCGGATTGGGGGAATCCGGAAGTCCCTTTGGCTTTACCAGCCGGTTGATGGCGTCCATGCGGAAGCCGTCCACCCCCATGTCCAGCCACCAGCGCATCATCTGGCACATATCATCCTTCAGACGGGGATTGTCCCAGTTTAAGTCAGGCATCTTTCTGGAATAATTGTGCAGATAATACTCTCCTGTGGCCTCATCATACTCCCAGGCGCTTCCCCGGCCCTCATAGAAATAATTGCCCCAGTTGTTGGGCTCCTTTCCGTCCTTTCCCGGCCGCCAGATATAGTAGTCCCGGTAGGGATTGTCCTTGGACTTCTTTGATTCCTGGAACCACCAGTGCTCATCCGAGGTGTGGTTTAACACCATATCCATAATGAGGCGCATGCCGCGGCTGTGAACCGCATCCAGCAGAGCCTTGAAGTCCTCCAGCGTGCCGTAGCGCGGATCGATATCCTGATAATCCGCTATATCATAGCCATTGTCCACATCCGGGGACCGGTAAATGGGATTCAGCCACAGCACATCCACACCCAAGGACTGGATGTAATCCAGCTTCTCCATAATTCCCCGCAGATCCCCGATTCCATCCCCGTTGGAATCGCAGAAGCTCTTGGTATAAATCTGATACACCACTGCTTCCTTCCACCATTTTTTCATATCCAGGTCCTCCTTCCCATTCTATTTTGTATGGTAGCATGAGCCGTCCCAAAAGTCGCTGTGCATTTTTATTGGATGTCTGCACTTTTTTAATTTGACATCTCTCTC